>JANLTQ010000712.1:0-5109 GCA_031363005.1 Acidimicrobiia bacterium
GGTGGAGCACGGCCCCGGCATTGACGACGAGATGAACCGGCTGGTCCCCGGCAACTTCGGATGGGATCCCGTTCCCGGTTACAACGAGGGCGTACCGATGACGGACCTCGTCAAGTTCCCGAACGCGGTCTCCGCTGTGTGGTCCTCGGGCGATCCGACGATCGCGCCGTCGGGCGCCACGTTCCTCACCGGAGCTCGATGGCGTTCGTGGCGCAACGCGGTCGCGGTTGCAGTCCTCAAGGGTTCACAGCTCCGGATCTTCCAACTGCGCGCCGACGGTTCGGTCCGGTCCACGTTCGTGCCCTTCGCGATCGGTGTGCGCCTGCGCGCCCCCGTCCAAGGCCCCGACGGCAACCTCTACGTCACCACCGATAACCGCCCCGGCGGCGACGTCATCATCCGCCTCACGCCCAACTAACTAGATATCCTCCACCCGTGGCTGACCAGGCGGATTTCGCAGAGCAGGCGATGCCGTTCATGTCGGCCTTGTATTCCGCCGCGATGCGGATGACGCGGAATCCGAGTGACGCGGAAGATCTCGTGCAGGAGACCTACCTGCGCGCGTATCGAGGGTTCAAGGGATTCCAAGAGGGCTCGAACCTGAAGGCCTGGCTGTACAAGATCCTCACGAACACCTACATCAACATCTACCGGGCGAAGAAGCGTCGGCCCCAGCAGGAGACGCTCGACGACATCGAGGACTTTTACCTGTACCGCAAGATCGGTGGCTTGGAAGCCGTTGCGGCGGAGCGGGGTCCCGAGGCCGAGGTGTTGGACTCGATTCCGGAGGCTTCGATCAAAGAGGCGCTCGAGGCGCTGCCCGAGCAGTTCCGGATGGCGGTGTTGCTCGCCGACGTCGAAGGTTTCTCCTACAAGGAGATCGCCGAGATCATGGATGTTCCGATCGGAACGGTCATGAGTCGCCTGCACCGGGGAAGAAAGCAGCTGCAGACGCGGTTGTGGGACCTCGCTATGGAACGAGGGCTGGTACCCATCGGGTCGACGCCCGCCGGGAAGTAACGGACCGAATCGAGACGATGGACTGCGACGGCGCGATACACCGGGTGTACCACTACCTCGATGGTGAGATGACGGTCTGGAAGCGGCGCGCGATCAAGCGCCATTTGGACGACTGCCCGCCGTGTGCCGACGGCTTCTTGTTCGAGATCGAGATCCGTCGAGTCATTTCGGTGTCGTGCTCCGAAGAAGCCCCCGCCGCCCTACGCCACCGAATCGGTGAGGCGCTCGGCCTCGAACCGCCGACGGCCTGAGCGCGATCACGCCACGCTGGTGCGGGAATCGGACGGATCCGCTGAAGTTGCCGGACGCCGGCGCGACCCCTCTACGATGGCCGAGCCCGAATCGTTCGTAGGAGCTTCTTCGTGACCAAGCTGACCTCGTCGCTCCGCACCGTCGCCATGGTGGCGATGCTCGCGGTCCTCGCCACCGGATGTGGCGACGACCCGGCCCAGCCCTGGCACTACTGGCTCGCCCCGGTGCTCGGACTGAGCGCGCTCGGACTCCTGTTCGTGGGTATGCCGGCGGCGTACTACCTGAAGGTCTGGCGACTCAAGCACCGAGGTCGCTGATCGCAATGGCCGCTCCGGCCCACGATCGGGCGAAATCCGAACCGATCGACTGGCGCCTGGCCGAACGCGTCGCCCGCACCATCGCCGGGCGTGATGTGTTTGCGGACTCGTATCTCTCGGCGTCACTGCACAGCGACTTCGCCGACGCCACCGCCGAGGCCGAGGCCGCCGTCGCCGACTACACCGGCTTGCGTTCGCCGGACCGAGCGACCGCCGAGGTCGTCGACCGCGGCGAGTGGGTCGCGGCGAATGTGCGGTCGATGCGCCGGATGCTCGAACCGATCACGGATCGCATGGGCGAGAAGATGGCGCTGAGTCCCTTCGCGCCCGTCGGCCGGCGCGTGGCCGGCACGGAGCTGGGAGTGCTGCTCGGTTACGTCGCGCAACGAGTCCTCGGCCAGTACGACCTGCTCGTTCCGGACGACGACGGCGCCCCCACCGACGACCGCGTCTATTACGTCGGCGCCAACATCCTCGGCCTCGAGAAGCGCTTCGCGTTCCGACCCGCGGACTTCCGGTTGTGGATTGCGCTCCACGAAGTAACCCACCGTGCACAGTTCACCGGCGTGCCCTGGCTGCGCGACTACTTCTTGGCGCAGGTCCACGAACTCGTCGGCGGGATCGAGCCGGACCCCGGTCTCATCTTTGCGGCGATCGGTCGCGCCGCAGACGAGATCCGGCAGGGCCGGAGCCCCATTGGCGAGCGCGGGCTCGTCGGATTGTTCGGCAACGACGAGCAGCGCCAGGCAATGGACCGAATGCAGGCCTTGATGTCACTGCTCGAAGGCCACGGCAACGCAGTGATGAACCAGCTCGGCGCGCGCATGCTGGACGGTCAGGACCGCATGGCGTCGGTCCTCTCGGCTCGTCGCAACGCGCGCGGCGCAACTGCCCTGCTCCAACGGCTGATGGGCCTGGAGATGAAGATGCGCCAGTACGAGGTGGGCGAAGCCTTCGTCGAGGCGATCACGAACGCGGCCGGGTTCCGCGCGCTGGATGCGGCCTGGTCCGGCCCCGATTCGCTGCCGACGTTGGCGGAACTGACTGCGCCTACCGACTGGCTGAATCGTGTCGGGCACACCGTCTCCACCTGAATTTCCGGGACCGCGTGAAGGGTCGGAGGTCCAGATCGACCCGACCGTCGACGATCTGACTGCGCCGGTCGTGGTGGCGTGTTCCGGGGGTGCGGACTCGCTCGGATTGTTGGTGCTCGCGCACGCCGCCGGACTCGAACCGATCGCGGTCCACGTCGATCACGGACTTCGGGTGGACAGTGCGGATGATGCGGAGGTGGTCGCCCACGCGGCCGGTCGGCTCGGCGTTCCGTGGCAGACAGTTCGGGTGCAGGTGGAACCGGGCGGCAACCTCGAAGCGCGCGCTCGAGACGCGCGCTACCGCGCCCTCGCCTCGGCGAGCGAGCAGCTCGGCGCGAATGCGATCCTCGTGGCCCATACGGCCGACGACCAGGCCGAGACGGTGTTGATCAACGTGATGCGCGGCTCGGGAACGGCGGGGCTCGCCGGGATGGCGCGGCGCCAGGGCAACATCGTGCGGCCGCTGCTTCATGTGCGTCGCGCCGACGTGCGCTCGGTGGTGGAACGAGCCGGTCTGCCGATCGCCGAGGACCCGACAAACGCCGATCGTCGATGGCGGCGGGCGTGGATCCGCCACGACGTGCTGCCGATGCTCGAACGTGGCGCGCAGCGTGATCTGGTTCCGATCCTCGTCCGGCAGGCCGAGATCTTTCGGGCTGAGAGCGACCTCCTCGACCGGATGGGCGACGAACTGCTCGAACGTGCCGTTGATCCCGAGCACGATCTGGTACTCGTTGCGCGGGTCGTTGCTGACGCTCCGCTGCCGATCGCGCGCCGTGCGATTCGCCGCTGGCTCGGGCCGCCGCCACCGTCGGCTGACGAAGTGGAGCGGGTCCTCGCGGTGGTGAGGGGTGAACGCGTCCGGACTCAACTCGCGGGAGGCACGACCGTGGCGCGCTCGAGTGGGCGGATCTCGATCGTGGCATCGAAGGAAGTACCGTGAGCGCCATGCTCGATCCGCACCTCGGTGAGACGGTCGTGTCTGCGGAGGCCTTGCGAACCCGGGTCAACGAACTCGGGGCGAGCATCACCGCGGACTATCAGGACCGCGCGCCGCTGCTGGTCGGGGTGCTCAAGGGCGCCTTCATGTTCATGAGCGACTTGTGCCGGGCGATCGATCTGCCCGTCGAGATGGACTTCATGGCGGTCTCCTCGTACGGCTCCGCGACCCGTTCGTCCGGCGTCGTGCGGATCATCAAGGACCTGGATCTCGACCTCACCAATCGGCACGTGGTGATCGTCGAGGACATCGTGGACTCGGGTCTCACCCAGACGTATTTGCGCCGAACGCTGCTCGCCCGGGACCCTGCTTCGCTCGAAGTCTGCACACTGCTGCTCAAGAGTGGCCAGCAGAAGACCGATCCCGACTTGAAGTACGTCGGGTTCACGATCCCGCCGAGCTTCGTCATCGGCTACGGCCTCGACGTCGCGGAGCGGTACCGAAACCTGGACCAGATCGTCGAGTACCTGCCCTAAGCGCGGGTTTGGGAGCACCAGTTACATGACCGGTCGGCGGCGACTTCAGGCACTGGCGGTGTTCGCCGTCCTGTTGGTGCTGGTCGTGATCTGGCAGTTCTGGCCCAGCTCCGATCACGTCACTCGGCTCGACCTCACGAAGTTCAATGCCCAGCTCGCGCGTGGCCGCGTCCGGACCGTGACGCTCCTCGACCAGGACCACGAACTCAGCGGCACGCTGGCCGACGGGTCGAAGTTCGCGGTGCGGTTCCCCGAGCAGTCGGCCGACGAGCTGACCACCGCCATCGCCAAAGCCGCGGTGGAGCACCGTGGCGTGCGGTCCTTCACGGTCGATGCGCAGAAGCAGAACCGGTTCGTGGCGATCCTGTTCAGCCTGCTCCCGTTCTTGCTGATCGTCGGCGTGGTCATGCTCGTCATGCGTCAGGCCCAGGGGGGCAAGAACGGGTTGCTCGGCATGCGGGGCAAGTCGCGCCCGTTGAAGGACCGACCGGACGTGACGTTCGCCGATGTCGCCGGGCTGCCGGAAGCGGTCGAGGAACTGTCCGAGATCCGCGATTTCCTGACCGACCCGAAGCGGTTCGAACGCATGGGTGCGCGAATCCCCAAGGGGGTGCTCCTCACCGGTCCGCCCGGGACGGGCAAGACCCTGCTCGCCCGCGCGGTTGCAGGCGAGGCCGGTGTCCCGTTCTTCTCGCTGTCCGGCTCGGATTTCGTCGAGCTGTTCGTGGGCGTCGGCGCGTCACGGGTGCGCAAGTTGTTCGAGCAGGCCAAGGCGGCGGCGCCGGCAATCGTGTTCGTCGACGAGCTCGATGCCGTCGGCCGACAACGCGGCGCCGGAGTGGGCGGGGGGAACGACGAGCGCGAGCAGACGCTCAACCAGCTCCTCGTCGAGATGGACGGGTTCGAGACCAAGGACAACATCATCCTGATCGCGGCCACCAACCGGCCCG
>JANLTQ010000016.1:0-6860 GCA_031363005.1 Acidimicrobiia bacterium
ACCCGCCCGATCAGACGCGGTCGGCTGCTGGTGGCGAAGCTGATCGTCGCGGCGGCCTACTCGGTGCTCGCCACCGCGCTGATCCTCGTGTCGGGTCTCATCGCTGGAGGGATTGCGTTCGGGTACCAGGGCATCTCGGTACCCGCCTTGGGAATCTCGATGTCGGTCAGTTCGATTCTCGGGAACCTCGCGCTCTCCGGCCTGTTGGCCGCGTGGGGTATCGCCGGGGTCGCCGCGTTCGCGTTCATGCTCTCCACCATGATGGACAACTCCGCGGGCGCCATCATGGGCGCAGTCGGGCTGTACATCGTCACATCGATCCTCGGTGCCATCGATTCGATCGGACCGATCCGCTACGGGTTCCCGACCTTCTACAACGGCGCGTGGTCGAACCTGTTCGCGGGCGCGAGCTTCGGCGACGACATGGTGCGCAACGTGGTGGCGCAGATTCCCTACGTCATCGTGTTCGTGGGGATCGGCGCCTGGTGGTTCCGCCGCAAGGACATCACGTCCTGACGGCGATTGGTCCACGACGCGATCGGGACCGCCGCGAGTAGGCACATGGCGACGTCGAGCGAAATGCGAAAGCGCGGGATGCCGTAGAACGTTGCCGCGGTGAGTACCGAACCGCCGAAGCATGCGACGAACGGCCAGATCCACCCGCGCGGCCCCTGACGAGCGATGGTTCGCATCCCGATCGCGCTCGGGATCAGCAGCAGCCAGAACGCGATCAAGGCCGCCCACGAAGCCACCCGCGGACGGCCCTCAGCCGTGTTGGCGTCGACCTCGGACTGCGGCTGGAAGAACCCGAACATCCGCCCTTCTCGCGCGAGGACCACGACGGGAAGCCGACCCAGGTGGTGACCGACGTACGAGAGTCCGGCGCTCACACCCCGAGATGAGTTCTCGGAACCGTCCGAGGTCGCCCGGTCGTGGGCGGTGCCGCACGCGTAGCTCCACCCGCCGATGTGGCGCCCGAAGTAGGTCGCATCACAGTTCGCCCCTGAGATGGCGCTCCCCGCGTTGTTCGACAACCACACCGGCTTGGCGAATCGAGTGGCGTTCCAGGCAATCCACGGAGTCAGGACCAACGCGGCACACAGGACCGTGACTGCGACCAGGCGCGCCCGCGCGGGCCAGGAGACGGCGCGCGCACTGAGCAGGATCGGTAGCACCATCAGGGGGATGAACCATCCCAACTCGGATCGGGCCAGGAGGGTGACGCCGAGGATCAACCCGGTGACGATGCTGCGGCGCAGCGTCGGCTCGTCGGCCAGGACGAGCCCGCTCCAAATGAGCAACGCGACGAAGAGGGCCGCCAGCGATTCGCTCATCGTGAGGGAGTCGTTGATCCAGAGGTTGGGATTGACCAGCGCGATCAGCGCCGCCACGATCCCGACGCGGTTCCCTCCGATGCGCCGACCGATGAGGCCGATGATCGCGACGGTCGCGGTTCCGACCAAGACCATCGTGACGCGTTGCGCAAGTGTCGAACCGAAGAGCCACCATCCCGGTGTGAGTGCGAGGACGGTGAGCGGTGGATGGTCCGCCGTCGGCGCGCCGGTGAGTGGAATCACGAACCAACGGCCATCGGCGGCCGCTTGCGCGACGAAGCTGTAGTAAAAGCCGTCACCGTCGGACTGTGCGGCGCGGTCGAATCCGCGCGTCACCAACGTGATGACGAGCCGCATCGTGAAGGCGGCGACGGTGATCCCGATGAGGCCGAGCCGGAAGTGCGCGTCGGAGGATGGTGCGCGCCGCTCGGCCAACGCGACCTGCTCCTCCATCGGTGCGGGCTGCTCGCGGTTCAGAAGCTCGTGATGACGGAACGGATGACTTCGCCGGACTGCATCGAGCGAAACGCGTCGTTCACGTCGTCGAGGCCGATCTCGGCGGAGACCATGGCGCCGAGATCGCGGCGCCCGGTCTCGGCCAGGTCGATGAACCGCTGGAAGTCTGCCCGGACCTGGGACGAGCCGTAGACGCACCCCTTCAGTGTCTTCTCGTCGAAGAACAGCGGAAAGCCGGGGAGCGTGACCTGCGAATCCCACTTCGGCATGCCGACCACCACGGCGGTGCCACCCCGGCGAGCCATCGTGTACGCCTGCACCACGGTCTCGGGGAGACCGATGACCTCGAAGGCGTAGTCAGCACCGATCCCGCCGGTGAGGGCCATGATCTGGCCGACCGCATCACCGTCGGCGGGGTCCACGAGGTCCGTGGCGCCGAAGGACTCGGCGGTCGTGCGCTTCAACTCCACCGGGTCGATCGCGAAGATGCGGCTCGCACCGGCGATCCGGGCTCCCTGGATCACGGCCTGGCCCACACCGCCGCACCCGATGACGGCAACCGTCGAACCGGGAGTGATGCGCGCGGTGTTGAGTGCGGCACCGACGCCCGTAGTGACACCACAGCCGATGAGCGCGAGCTGGGAGTCCGGCAGATCAGTGTCGATCTTGACGACGTTCGCCTGGTGGCAGCGCATCTCGTCGGCGAAGGTGCCGAGGCCGGTCATGCTGATCGCGATCGTGCCGTCGGCGCGCGTGGCCTTCGGGGTGCCGAACACTTCGCCTCCCAGCGCGCAGAGGTTGCTCTGACCGTGCAGGCACCAGAAACAGTTCCCGCACGCGGGCACGAAGGATGCAATGACGTGATCGCCGACGGCCACGCGGGTGACCTCCGAACCGGCCCACTCGACCACGCCGGCGCCCTCGTGGCCGAGGATGCACGGGACAGGGGTGGGAAGCGTGCCGTTCGCCGCCGAAACGTCCGAGTGGCAGACACCGCTCGCGCCGATGCGGACGACGACATCGCCCGGTCCGGGCTCGATCGGTTCGACGTCCTCGACCTCGAGGTCCATGGTTCCGGTGAAGAGTGCAGCGCGCATCGTGAAATCCCCTTGAAGTGTCGAAAGCGGAGCGGACGTTACCGGTCCCGCGCCCTCTTGGCGTCCTCATGGTCGGTGGTCGCCTCGGGTCGTTCAGGTTTCGGGTGGTGTGGAGGCGACCCCCTCCTGCGCTCTCGCGCGCAGGTAGGCCTTGACCATCACGGCGAACTCGTCGACGTTGTAGATGTCCTCTTCATAGGACCACTGGTTGTTGCCGGCGTAGTCGAGGCGTGACCAGTTGATGGCCTGATACACCTCGCCGTCGCCGAGATCCTGCATCCGATTCCAGACCGCGCAGATGACCCAGCCCTTCTCCTCGTCGATGACGTACCAGTCGGCGGGAAAGTCGGTCATCTCGTTGTTGGGGAACTCGTTCATCGTGGTCTGGATCCACGTACGAATCGCCTCCCGGCCCTCGAACTTGCCGTAGAGGTGCTCGTAGTAGACCGCGTCCTCGGTGAAGAGGTCCGCCCACTCGTCCCACTGCTGACCACCGTTGCCACAGCGTTTCGCAGTGTCCCGGTAGTGCGCGTATGCAGTCTCGATCTCGTCGCGCGAGTACTGACCCATCTCGTGACCTCCACATTCTTCGACGCCCGGGGCGGAGCGTCGAAGCTAGGGGGTGAACGCGCGGCCGTCGAGACCACGGATCTCGCGTCCGAGCTCCGTGAGGATCGCGGCAGAGGTGACGACGCGCCCGGTGAGTGTTTGTGGGTCGCCGGTGGCCAGCGCCAGCGTTGCTTCCACCATCTGCTCGAGTGGCTCGACGTGGGTGTCTGCGTCGGGCATCAATCCGAGGGCGAGGACGCCGGGAGTGGCAACCGCGGCGACGGGTGACACCACATTGACGGCGACGCCGTGCCGATGGACCTCGGCAGCGAGACCGGTGCTCATGCGTTCGAGCGCGGCTTTGCTCGCGCCGTACAGCGTGGCGCCGTGCTCCGCGTGAAAGGTCGAATACGGCGGACCGACCGGATGGTCCACCACCGTCGAGGAGATGTTCACGATGTGACCGCGACCGCGCGCAACCATGCCGGGAAGCACTGCGCGACTCAATCGCCACGGCGCGTCGACATTCGCGCTGAACATGATCTGGTACCGCTTGGCGGTCATCGTGTCCCACGGAAAGTAGAAGCACGCGGCCGCGTTGTTGACGAGGACGTCCACGGGACCGAGTTCGTGTTCGACGCGCTTGACGAGCGCATCCGCGTCGAACCCCGCGTCGGCGAGGTCGGCGGTGATCGCAATGGCCCGGCCACCGGCGGCCTCGATCGTCTCGACGGTGTCCCGAAGCGACCCGTCGAGATGGCTCTCACCTGGCTCGGCGGTGCGAGCGACGAGCGCAACGGCGGCACCTCCAGCGGCCAACCGCTGCGCGATCCCGGCGCCGATACCCCGACTCGCGCCGGTGATCACCGCGACGGTGCCCTCGAGCTCACCCATACCCCCACCCTCCCACGCTTCGGCGTCGCTCGCGCCGACCAGATCGGCACCAGCGACGCCGGAGTGCGGTTGGAACCTGGTTTACGCTGCCGCCGATGCAGGCATGGCGAGTCCACGAGTTGGGTGAACCCGAGGCGGTCCTCCGGCTCGACGAGGTTGAAGCTCCGGTGCCGGGCCCGAACGAGGTCGCGGTCGACGTCGCCGCGGCGTCGCTGAACTTCCCCGACGTCCTGATGTGTCGGGGCGAGTATCAGGTGAAACCGCCGCTGCCGTTCACGCCCGGCGCCGAAGTTGCCGGCACAGTGACCGAACTCGGTCAGGGCGCCGACGCGAGCCTGCTGGGCCGGCGCGTGATCGCGATCCCGAAGTTCGGCCACGGGGGATTCACCGAACGCACCGTCGCGCCGGTCTCGACGGTGTTCCCGATCCCGGACTCGCTGACCGACTCGTCAGCCGCCGCGCTGCACGTGACCTACCAGACCGGACACGTCGCGCTCCATCGGCGCGCCAACATCCAGCCCGGTGAGACGTTGCTGGTCCACGCCGGCGCCGGGGGAGTGGGGTCTGCCGCGATCCAACTCGGCTTGGCTGCGGGCGCGCGTGTGATCGCAACGGCCGGAGGCGCGGAGAAGGTCCGCGTGTGTGAGGAGCTCGGCGCCGAGATGGTCATCGACTACCGAGCCGGAGACTTCGTCGACTCGGTGAAGGAGTTCACCGACGGTCGGGGTGCCGACGTGATCTATGACCCGGTCGGTGGTGATACCTACGACCGGTCGACGAAGTGCATCGCGTTCGAGGGTCGCATCCTCATCATCGGCTTCACCGGCGGCCGTTTCGCCGACGCGCGCACCAACCACGTGCTCATCAAGAACTACGCCGTGGTGGGGGTGCATTGGGGCATGTACAACCTGCTCCAACCACGATTCATCCACGAGACCCACGCCGAACTCATGCGACTGCACGAAACCGGTGCGATCGCGCCGCTGATCTCGCGGGAGCTCCCGATGGCCGAGGTCCCCCAGGCGCTCGCGAGCCTGGCCACCCGCGGTACCTGGGGCAAGCTCGTCGCCCACTGGTGATCGAAGGACCACGGTCCCGCCGTGATCACGGTGGCTCCTGACGGCCCGACTGCGGTGGCGGTCTGATTCGTTCGCCGCGAGGGGGTGCGATCGGGCACACTCATGGGCCCTATGAGCACCCCCACCGCCCTCCGTCTGTTGCCCGAGCCTGATGTGTTCGACGTGCTGAAGCGCACCCTCGAGCGGGTGAACAAGGCCTGCAACGCGGCACGAACGCGCATCCTCGAGGGCCGCGTCGAGGGCAAAGCGGACCGCAAGACGATCGTGAAAGAGGAGATGGACCGGTTCAAGCTGCCGGCCTCACTCTCCGCGGCGGCCGCCGATCGTGTCATCCTCAGCCTGACCCGACAGAAGTTCGGCGCGTACCAGTCACTCGTGCTTCCGGCTGCGTCGGTGAAATGGCCGGCGTCGGACCGGGTCAACCTGCCGACCGCAGCCGGCAAGCGCACGGTCCGGGTCTACAACGACCCGGCGCGCGGCAGCCTGCGTCCACCGCTCGACGGCAAGCCCGCCGCGCTCGTCTTCCGCAACGGCGAGTTCGATCTCGTCGACGCGTCGGACGCGCCCACCGGTCCGGTGCAGGGTCTGCCCTGGGATCGCGATTGACCCGGATCCTGCTCGTCCGCCACGGCCAGTCCACGTGGAACGCGGACGGCCGGTGGCAGGGTCGGGCCGATCCGCCGCTGTCGGACCTCGGCGTTCGGCAGGCCGAAGTCGCCGCGCAGACCGTCGGCGAGCTCGGCATCACGCGCATCTGGGCGTCGCCGCTCGTACGCGCGGATCGGACGGCCCGCATCCTCGCGGCGCGCCTCGGGCTCGAGGTGGAGAGCGACGCCCGGCTCGCCGAACGTGATGCCGGCGACTGGACCGGCAAGACGCGGACCGAGATCGAGGAGGGGTGGCCCGGCTTCCTCGACGGCGGGCTGCGACCCAACGGTTTCGAGTCCGACGACGTGCTGCACGAACGCGCCCTGGCCGCGATGGCCGACATCGGCCTCGACGCACACGAGCCCGTTGCGGTGATCAGTCACGGTGGACTCATTCGCGTGGTCGAGCGAGCGCTCGGATCCGAACCCCACTCGGTGCCCAACCTCGGCGGCCTCGACATTCGGCGAGCGGCCGACGGAAGCCTGGAGCTCTCGGGCCGCACCGTCCTCATCGACGCCCACGCCGTCACGGTCACGTCCCCGCCCGAGGTGTAACCGCCTGAACTCTCTCAGCGTTTTGCCCCCCGTTTCGCCGACCCCACAGCGTTTGGCGTCTGAGGCCGCTCTCGGCGGCGCGAGACACCAGACGCTGGGAGCGCGTGCGCCGGTCGGGTTTCCGTGTCAGGGTGAGGGCCATGGCGGCTCCTTTCCGCTTCGATCGCACGTGGACCTTTCCCGTGCCGCCGGACGTGCTTTGGGCCGTCCTCGAGCAGACCGACGACTACGTCTCGTGGTGGTCGTGGC
>JANLTQ010000022.1:0-1944 GCA_031363005.1 Acidimicrobiia bacterium
TGATGGCGCAGGCTGTCGCGTCTGCTCGAAGACCGGATGGATCGAGCTGGGTGGGTGCGGCATGGTCGACCCGAACGTGTTCCTCGCCGTCGGCATCGACCCCGAGGAGTACACCGGCTTCGCGTTCGGCTTCGGACTCGAACGCATGCCGATGCTGCGGTACGGCGTGGAACCCATCAAGACCTTCTTCGACAACGACGTCCGTTTCCTCTCCCGGTACTGACCGACACCGACGGGTACTCATCGCATGCGCGTTCCTCTTTCCTGGTTACACGACTTCGTTCCCCTCGAAGCCGACCCGCGCGCGATCGCGGAAGCGCTCGACCGGCTCGGTCTCGAAGTCGAAGCGCTCGATGCGCCGGGCGCCGAGATCGCCGGCGTCAAGGTCGCGCGCATTCTCGAGGTGCGTCCGCATCCGAACGCGGACAAGCTCCAGCTCTGCGACATCGAGTTCGGCGACGGCACCACGACCGTCGTCTGTGGTGCGCCGAACGTCGTCAACGGAATGGTGGTGGCGTACGCGCCGAGCGGTGCGACGCTCCCGGGTGGGTTCAAGCTCGAGAAACGCAAGATCCGCGGCGAGGTCTCGGACGGCATGTTGTGTTCGTCACGAGAACTCGGACTGGGTGACGAGCACGACGGCATTCTCCCGCTGAACGCGCGGACCGAGCTCGGTGTCGATGTGCGCGACGTCCTCGGGCTGCACGACGTGGTGTTCGATCTCTCGGTCACACCGAACCGGTCCGACGCGATGTCGATCGTCGGCGTGGCCCGGGACCTGGCCGCGCATTTCGGCCTCCCGCTCGATGTCCCGGAACCGTCGGTCGACGTCTCGGGCGACGCGGACATGATCTCGGTGGTGGTGGACGCTGCCGATCGCGCGCCCCGGTTCACCGCGCGCAGCGTGGGCGTTGCGATCGGACCTTCGCCCGAGTGGATGCAACGCCGGCTCACGCTCGCGGGCATGCGTCCCATCTCCAACGTCGTCGACGTCACGAACTACGTGATGCTCGAGCGCGGGCAACCGTCGCACGCGTTCGATCTGGACCGGTTGCGGGGTCCGGGTCTCGTGGTCCGGCTCGCCAACGAGGGAGAGACCCTCACGACGCTCGACGACGTCCAACGAAATCTGTTGCCGAGCGACTTGCTCATCTGCGACGCCGACCGCCGCCCCCAGGCAATCGCCGGGATCATGGGTGGCGCCGAGGCCGAGGTGCATCACGGCACGACCGGCATCGTGTTGGAGGTCGCGTACTTCCGCCCGATGGGTATCTCGATGACGTCGAAGCGGCTGGGTCTGCGCTCCGAGGCCAGCGCTCGCTTCGAACGCGGCGTCGACCCGAACGGCGTGCTGCGCGCCTCGGATCGGGTGGTGGAGCTGCTGACCGAGATCGCGGGCGCGCCCGTGGGTCCGCCCGCCATCGACGAGTACCCGAGACCGATCGAGCGCGAGCGGATCCGGGTGCGGCCGGCGCGTGTTGCCGCGGTGCTCGGACTCGCACTCGACGGCACCCAGGTGCGCGAAGCGCTCCGGCCTTTGGGCATCGAGATCGCGGATATCGGGGCGGACGGCGAGGACCCTGACAACTTCACCGCGGTTGCGCCCACCTTCCGGCCCGACCTGACCCGCGAAATCGACATCGTGGAGGAAGTCGGCCGGCGGATCGGGCTGGATTCGATTCCCCGGACCCTGCCGCACACCACCGAGCAGAACGGTGGGCTCACACTGCGCCAGCGGGCCCGTCGGTTGGTGACCGATGTGATGGTCGGACTCGGGCACTCCGAGGCCATGACGCTGCCGCTGATCGCCGAGGCCGACGTCACCCGATTGGGCCGCACGCTCGACACCACGGTGCGGGCCACGAATGCATTGAGTGCCGACGAGCCGATCTTGCGCCCGGCGATCCTCCCGGGTCTGCTCAAGTCGGTGGCGCACAACGCGAG
>JANLTQ010000055.1:0-4067 GCA_031363005.1 Acidimicrobiia bacterium
GGCGCGTCGACACAACTCAGGCCGTTTGACCGCGCTCACCCGCGAGGCGCTCCGAGCGACGAACCGATGGCGGCCGCCAGCGCCCGCCCGAAGCGCCGGGCCCCTGAGGAGTAGACCGCGCAACCGTGGAAGATCGCCGCATCGTCCGGGTAGCCAACCGGGCAGAAGTGGATGCCGAAGTACGGGTCCCGAGCCGCGATCCTGCCGGTGTGACAGTCGGGGCGACCCGCCTCGTCGGGAAGACACGGCAGCGTCGCGGCGAAGACGCCATCGGGGGCCACCGCGGTGCGCGGCCCCTGGACCGCCGACACGCCGCGCCGCGTGCCCGCGATCCGCGTGAGCCCGAGACCAAGGGCCGACACCCACCGGTTGTCGCGCGCGGCGCGACCGCCGATCGGCGGTGGCGCCACGAGCAGCACCTTCGCACCGGCGTCACGGGCGACGTCGACGAAACCCTCGACGTCGTCGAGGGTTGCGTCGACATGCGCGCGGCTCCCGAAGGCACCGCGGTCCCGGATGCACGGCGTCAGCGCGTCGCCGACCGTCTCGAGCATGACCAGGTGTGGCCGGTACCGCGCCAAATCGGTGCGAAGCGTGCGCACGAGATCGCACGGCGCTCGGCCGGGCTCGCCCCGCACGATCGTCGACCCGCGGCGCAGACCGGCAACCATCGGAGCGCGCGCTTCGGTCAACAGTGAGTCTCCGTAGGCCGCGACATCGATGCGGCGCGTCGGAGTGCTGGGCCCTGCGCACGCGGTGATCATCATGAAGGCGGCGATAGTGCTCCTGCTGATGCAGATCGTTCCGATTCGGCGACGTCGCACGTGCGCACCGTACGCCTCGCGCGACCGGATGGCGATCGAGGGACGGAGGTCGTTTCGTCGTGCCACTCGCGGGTCCCCATAAAGGTGACGCGTCCCGACACGCGCCCGAGCACAGCGAAGCCGAAAGGTGGACGAGCACAGCGGGTTCAGCGGATACGGTGCAAAATCGGGTTGGCAGGGAGGCCGGAGACTTCGTAGAGCGAAACCGCGTTGTGATCTCGAATGAGCGTGTCGGGTGCCATCGCCACGAACAGGTAGCTGTCACCGACCGGAGCGGTCGGTGCGACTCCGGCAACGGTGCCGTTGAGCGCGATTGCGATCACCGCATCCTTGTTGGTGAAGCCGACCAACATCGCGGGGATCTTGGCGGCGGACCGAGCGGCGGATTTGAGCGCGTTCGCATCGGCCAGAGTGACGCGGAAGCTCGCCGGGGCGCCCTGGGTCAACGAAGCAATTCGGCGGCCCACGAGCCCGCCCAAGCGGGCCGGATTGAACAGGCGATACGGGCCATCCGGCCCGACGGTGAGAGAGTCGACGTCCGGGCCTGCCAGCAAGGTCGCCAACGCCTGGTCTGCACGGTACGCACGAACAGGACCGAGTTTGACGACGCCGGTCTCTGCGCTCGCCCGAATGAAAAATTTGTCGTTCGAGCTGCGTTGGCCGGCGATAAAGCCGTCGACCCGCCACGGCAGACGCTGGCCGGCGAGAGAGGCGAGGGTCGGAAGCACGTCGATGGACATCACGTTGGCGTCGCTCACAGCGCCCTGAGTCTGCTGAGGCGCTTTGATGATGAGCGGCACATCGAGGAGCTCAGGCAGTTGAGAAGTTTCGAGTGGCACGTCGGAAAGTCCGCGCGAAGGTCCGCCTGGTGTGAACGCGATTCCGTGATCAGCCGTGATCGCGACGACCGACGAATCGAACTGGTCGGTGGCGCGCAAGCGATCGGTGAGTTGCCCGATCAGGCCATCAACGAACCCGTTCTGGAGCAGCAACCGCTGATGAGCCAACTCAGCCGTGAGCGGATTGTTGTCCCAAAGGTCGCTCGTGCGAGCACCTTCGGCGGGCGGCGCGGCGTATTCGACACCCGATGGCAGAAATCGGTAGGGCACGTGGGGCAACAAGATGTGCAGGACGTGAACGGTCGGAGCACTCCCGCGGTGGAACCCGGCCAAGAACTGCTCGAACCTCACCGACCGTTGACCGATGGCCTTCCCGAGTTGTTTGACGGTCTCGACAAACGAAGTCGTGGGGTCCCGGTGCGTCCGATCGAGCGAGACCATCTCACCGAAAATGTTGGTCGCGTCCCCGACGAGCGATGGCAGAGCGGCGCCAGATGTTGCGGTTCGACACGCCGACCCCGTGCAGAGCGACGTGACCGACTCGCTCACCTCGAGTCGGTACTTTTTTCCGAACGCTTTGAAGAGATTGTGCGGATAGTTGACGGCCGTGGGTAATCCATCGTGCGGGAGCGAACCGGTGAGAATCGCCGGCACTGCGTAAGGCGTCGCGTTCGAGACGCTGCTGGCGTTGCGATACCAGGTGCTCGTCGCCGCGAGTTTCGCCAGATTCGGATACGCGCTCGATATCTCACCCGCGGAGTCCATCACTGACGACGTCGGCCACTCGTCGAAGATGACCAGGACGACTGACGGGGCCGTTCCGGCGCGGCCTTCTGCTCGCGCCACGTTTGTGCCCGCCGAGAAGAGGTCGGTCGTCTGGGATGCACCCAAGAACAGTGCGACGAAGATCGCCGGAGTGATTGCGAGGAAGCCGAGAAATGTCCTGACCGCCGCGAGTTGGACGTACCCAACAACGAAGGCGCTCCCGAACAGGATCGCCGCAACGAGCAGGAAGGTGCCGCGAACGTCGCTCGCGTCTCCGATCACTTGGATCGCCCACAGTCCGGCGAAGCCGGCGAGGCCGACGAGGTGGACCACCCTCGCGGTGCGAGGAAGGCGGACGGCAATCAGGACCTCCACGATCCAGAACGCAACTGGAATTGCGAGCGTCACCACGAATGCGAACGCGACGATGTCGACGGAACCAGCCCGACGGAAGATGAACGCGTCCGGGCTCTTCCCGAAGACGGACAAGACCGGCTGAACGACCGCGAACCCGTACGCGGCGAAGATCGCCAAGAACTCGCGGCCTCGCCAACGGGTGGAAGCGGTCGGCCTCGGGAGCGTTCGATCATGACCGAGGCGCCGAGGGAGAAACCGCTCGTACGTGTCACGATTTCCCGATTGCAAAGCGTCCCCTGTCGAACCGAGCAGCGAGACTACTTGAACCGTCACGGTTCGCAACCGCCGCGCAGTCGAGCGGTTCCGCGGCGAACGAAGCCGCTACTCCCACCACCACGTCCGGCCGGGCGTCGGCGGTACGCGCGTGACGCGCCCGCAGCCAGCGCAGCCGGGTTCCCTCTTGACGTTGAGCCGGAGGTGGCACTTCCGGGCCATCGGTGACCCGTTGCGAGTCGGACCGACCTGCGAACATGGTCTGTGGCCCCTGCACCGCTCCCCCGCGTGCGCGCGCTCGACGGGTTGCGAGGTCTGGCTGTTGCTGCGGTCGTCCTATTCCATTCCGGTCATCTCACCGGCGGCTACCTCGGCGTCGACGTCTTCTTCGTCCTCTCGGGCTTTCTGATCACATCGTTGCTCCTCCGGGAGCACGCCGCGACTCAGCGGATCGCCCTGGGAGTCTTCTGGGCCCGGCGGGCCCGGCGCCTCCTGCCCGCTCTGGCCCTGGTGCTCGTCGCGGTCGCGATCTGGTCGGCGACCGCGGCGCCGCAGGAGATCGTGGGACTGCGCGCCGATGCCCTCGCGACGATCGCGTACGTCGCCAACTGGCACGCGATCGCGAGCGGCCACGACTACTGGGCGCTGTTCCGGTCGGCGAGCCCGCTTGAGCACACCTGGAGCCTGGCGATCGAGGAGCAGTTCTACCTGGTGTGGCCGCTGGTGATCCTGGGCCTGACCCGCCTACGCGGGATGCGTCTGACGCGTGCGGTGCTGACGACGTCGCTGGTCGGAGCGGCCGCGTCGTACGCGCTGATGCAGCTCCTGTACGACCCGGCCAACTCCGCGCGCGTGTACTACGGCACCGACACCCGTGCCGCGTCCATCCTCCTCGGTGCCGCGCTCGCCGCGTTCCTCGTCCTCCGGTCTCCGAGCGCCGCCCCGCCCGCGGCGCTCGGCATCGCGGGCATCGTCGGACTCGCGGGCTTGCTCGTCGCCGCGAGCGTTC
>JANLTQ010000089.1:0-4049 GCA_031363005.1 Acidimicrobiia bacterium
CGGCGCGTTCATCGATCTGGATCGGGAGTTGCACCCACGCCGAACCGGTCCATCGGAAGCCGACGATGTCGGTCTTGGATCCGTTCACCAGTTGCGGCAGGTTCGCGCCGGTCATTACGACGGGATCGGCGGGGCGTCCCAGCGGTGTGGCGGCGGCGGGGCTCACGCCGACGAGCGCGGCGGTGCCAAGTACCGCGAGTGAGCAGGTGAGTGCGAGCAGTCCGGTGCGATGCATGCCGCAGTGGAACACTGATTCGACCGGGCCGTCAATCACCGCTCAGCGAAACACGGTCGATAGGGTCGGCCGATGGCACCGTTGGTGGTCGGCTTCGATCTCGACATGACCCTGATCGATTCACGCCCCGGTGTGATCGCCAGTTTCGACGCACTCAACGACGCGCTCGGAACCACGATCGACGGCGACGCCATCGCGGCGCGGCTCGGTCCGACGCTCGAATCCGAGATGGCCGCGTATTTCCCGGCCGACGAGATCGACGCGGCGTGTGACCGGTACCGCGAGATCTACGCCGAGTTGGGGCCACCCGGATCCTCGCTGCTTCCGGGTGCGATCGCGGCGGTCACGAGTGTGCGGGATCGCGGCGGAACCACCCTCGTCATCACCGCCAAGTTCGAAGCGAACGCGCATCTGTGCCTCGACCACGTGGGCATCGAGGTCGATCACGTCATCGGCTGGCGTCACGGACCTCAGAAGGGTGAGACGTTGCTGGAACACGCCGCGCAGATCTACGTGGGCGACACGATCCCCGACGTCGAGGCCGCGCACCTCGCGGGCGCCCACGCTGTCGCCGTACCGTCGGGCCCCGTGTCCGCCGCCGACCTGCACGCCGCCGGCGCCCACACCGTATTGGAAACGCTCGAAGACTTCCCCGCTTGGCTCGAAGCCTTCATCCAGGACTGATCGCCACCTCGAGCGGACCGATCAGTCCGCCGCCGCAGCGTCGGCGAGCAGCGCCTGCGCGTACCCGGTGATGGTGTTGTTGTCGACGTAGATGTGTTGGCTCGCCGCCAACATGTCCCGAAGACACCGCTGAATGATTCCCGTGCGCAGGCCGGCCGAGCCCGCCCACGAGAACGCGAAGTGCGCGGCGTCGGTCGCCACTCGAGTGGCGTAGGTGGCCGACGCCCGCAATCGCGCCTGGGTGACGCTGTCCGCGGTACCGGTTGCACGCGCTTGCGCGTCGGCGGCGGCGACTGCGTCGTAGACGAGGGCGCGTGCCGCGCGCATCGCGCAGTCGTGCTGACCGAGTCCGGCTTGGAAGAGTTGCTCGGTGCCGATGGTCGCGAACCCGGCCATGCGCACGCGCGTGTTCCCCAACTTCGTGATCTCGTCGATGGCGCGGCGCCCGACTCCGAGGGCAATGCCGGCGTGACCGGCGCCGGTGATGGCGAACAGTCCGATGCTCAATCCGGGGCCGCCCCGGAGTTGTGTGTGCTCGAGCAACGAGTAGGTGTAGTCCTCCGGTACGAAGACGTCGTCGACCACGTAGTCGTACGAGCCGGTGGCACTGAGACCGATCACATCCCAGTTGCCGCGGAAGTCGATCTGCTCCCGGGGGATGAGCACCACGCGCATGGCGGGAAGACCGCTCTCGGTCGTCAGCGCGTTGCCGTCGTCGTCGGTCTCGACCGTTCCCGCGCCGATGTAGTTGGCGTGCGCGCAGCCCGACCCGAACGAGTACCGACCGGTCACCCGGTACCCGCCCTCGACGCGGCGGGCCTGGCCCACCGGTCCGAGCATCCCGGCGTGGATTCCCAACGACCCGTGCGGGAACATCTCGGTCGCCGCGGCCTCACCGGTGTAAATCGCGGCGAAGCACGACGATGTCGTGTTCGCCATCACTGACCAACCCACGGATCCGTCGGCGTACGCGAGCTCTTCGAACACACTCAGCGCGGTGGACACGTCGGCACCGAGTCCGCCGAACTCCTTGGGGACGAGGATCCCGAAGAGTTCCGCTTCCGTGACCGCATCCACCACCGGCTGCGTCGTGGTGGTGTCCGCCTCGGCGCGATCGGCTTCCGCCTCGATGAGTGGCGCGAGCGCACGGGCGCGGTCCACCACGGCTTCGTCAACAACGACGGGCATGAGTCTCCTCGAGGTACGACGGGGCGGTCACGTTACCGGTGCGGCGCGCCGGCGGCGTCGACGGGCTCGGAGTTCACCGACCACCAAGAGGAACATGGCGAGCGCCGCCACCGCGATGCCGCCCACCAGCATCACGAGCCGGCTCAGGTCGGTGTTCTCCGCAGTCGCGCGCAGGACCGACTGCCGACCCACCGGTGCCGACGCCTCCCGGCGAGCACCCGGAAGCTCGGCGACGAGGTGCACTCGGAGCTGACCGAGGCCGGACGCGAGCCGAGTCTCGACCTGGGGAATGTCGACCCGCTCCGAGGTCAGTTTCGCGACGAGCTCCGGGTCGGTCCCGACGCCGAGGTTGATTGCTCGCAGATCGACCGCACCCCCGACCTTCCAGCTCGTGGAGAACGTCGACGTGCTGCGGGCGGCGGTGACGTCACGTAGTGGTCCGTCGGTGCCACCGAGCTCGCGCACGATCCCGGCCACCTCGCGCGGCGCCGAGAACGGCTTGCGGATCGTCAGTGTGGCTCCACCCCGTGGGTCACGACGCCACGGCGTGACCGACCACCCTGCGCCCGGAAGGTCGGCGAGCCGCACCCGTTGTTCGAGCTTGCCGTTGCCGACCTCGGCCGCGCGCACTGCCGCAGCGTCGAGAACGACTCGTACGGCAACCGTGCCACTGCCGTTTTCCTGCATTCGGACTGTGACCGTCGCGTCCACCCGACACGCAGCGAGCACGACCATGCATGCGACGACGAACACCGAACCGATTCTCACCGTCGGAAGTATGCCGCCCTACGGCACGACCGGAACACCGAGCACGTCGGCGAAATCGACGCAGCCTCTGCGCGACAGCTCCACCGCGATCTCAATGAGCCGCGCACACGCGCCACGCCCGCGGCGTACGCCGCGGGCGTGACTCGTTCGTTGCTCAGGCTTCGGTGGGACCGCTGGCGGTGAGTTCTTCGACGGGCGGGGGCTCGAGACCTTCGACGGTGCGGAAGACGAACTCTTCGCCTTCGGCGTCAACGATGATCGTCTCGCCCGCGTGGAACTCTTTCCAGAGGATCTTCTCGGACAGTGCGTCTTCGACGTACCGCTGGATCGCCCGACGCAGCGGCCGTGCACCCAACGCAGGGTCGTAGCCCTTGACCGACAGGAGATCGCGTGCAGCATCCGTGAGTTCGAGCGTGAGGCCCTGGCTCAGCAGCTGGGTCTGCACCCGTTTGATCAGCAGGTCGACGATGCTGTGGATGTTCTCCCGAGTCAGCTCCGAGAAGACGATGACGTCGTCGATGCGGTTCAGGAACTCAGGCCGGAAGTGGCGCTTGAGCTCCTCGGTGACCTTCTCCTTCATGTGCTCGTAGGTCACCGCGTCATTGGTCTTGCCGAATCCGACCGCGGTCTTGCGCATGTTCTGCGTGCCGAGGTTGGACGTCATGATGATGACGGTGTTCTTGAAGTCCACCGTGCGACCCTGCGCGTCGGTCAGGCGACCGTCCTCCAGGATCTGGAGCAGCGCGTTGAACACGTCGGGGTGGGCCTTCTCGATCTCGTCGAACAACACGACGGAGAACGGCTTACGGCGGACCGCTTCGGTGAGCTGGCCACCCTCGTCGTACCCGACGTAGCCCGGAGGCGAACCGACGAGACGCGAGACGGTGTGCTTCTCCATGTACTCGGACATGTCGAGCGAGATGAGGGACGACTCGTCACCGAACAGGAACTCGCTCAGTGTCCGCGCCAGCTCGGTCTTGCCGACGCCCGACGGGCCCAGGAAGATGAACGAACCGCTCGGACGCTTCGGGTCCTTCAGCCCTGCACGCGTCCGACGGATCGCCTGGCTGACAGCCTTGACCGCGAGGTCCTGACCGACGATGCGCTTGTGGAGTTCGTCCTCCATGCGCAGGAGCTTGGCCGTCTCTTCCTCGGTGAGCTTGTAGACCGGGAT
>JANLTQ010000101.1:0-8541 GCA_031363005.1 Acidimicrobiia bacterium
CGGCGCCGCGGCCGTGGGTGTGCTGTCGGCCGTCATGGACGTTCCCGAGTTCTCGTTGATCCTGTGCATGATGATCGGCCTCGGGGTCGGCATCGACTACGCGCTGTTCATCGTCACCCGCCACCGCCAACACCTGCACGAGGTCATGAGTGTGGAGAACGCCGCCGGGACGGCGAACGCCACCGCCGGTCAGGCCGTGTTGTTCGCCGGCACCACCGTCGTCATCGCCATCCTCGGACTGTTCCTCGCCGGGCTGCCGTCCATCTCCGCGATGGGCGTGTCGGTGGCACTGGTCGTGAGTGTCGCGATGATCGCTGCGGTCACGCTGCTGCCCGGGCTCCTCGGCCTGGCCGGTACCAAGATCGACAAGCTCTCAATCCACCGCAAGGGTCACGTCACCAAGCCCGCCAACGAGACGATCTCCGGCCGGTGGGCGCACCACGTGGGCAGCCACCCGGTCCGTTACGCAATCGCGAGCTTCGGCGTCCTGTGTGCCATCGCGGTGCCGTCGCTCAGCATGAGAATCGGCAACGCCGACGACGGCAACGCCGCCAAGCACACCACGCAACGCACCGCGTACGACCATCTCGCTCAGGGCTTCGGTCGCGGGTTCAACGGCCCGATCCAGGTGGTCGTCGAGATCCCGTCACCCGCCGGCCGGGCCGCGGTCGCTCGGGTCTTTGCTGCATTGCGGTCCGATCCCGGCGTCGCGGATGTCACCCCGCCGGTCTTCAACCCTGCCGGTGACACGGCGCTGCTCACTGCCAACCCGGCCACGGCACCGCAGGACGAACGCACCGACCAGCTCGTTCGCCACCTCCGCGCGGAGGTGCTGCCGGCAACGGTGCGCGGCACGGGTGCACGAGTGTCGCTCACCGGTCAGGCGATGGTGACCGACCTCGCCGACCGCATCACCGACCGCCTTCCGGTGTTCATCGCGGTGGTCGTGGCGATGTCGTTCATCCTGCTGATGATCGTGTTCCGGTCGCTCCTCGTACCGCTCAAGGCTGCGCTCATGAATCTGCTGTCGATCGCGGCGGCCTACGGCGTGCTCGTCGCGGTCTTCCAGTGGGGTTGGGGCAACGAGTTGATCGGGCTGCACACCACCATGCCGATCAACCCGATGCTGCCGCTCATCATGTTCGCGATCCTCTTCGGCCTCTCGATGGACTACGAGGTGTTCCTCCTCACCCGTGTCCGTGAGGAGTACCTCGCCACCGGCGACAACCACGAAGCCGTTGTGCGCGGTCTCTCGAGTACCGCACGGGTCATCACCTCCGCGGCACTGATCATGATGAGCGTGTTCGGAGCCTTCGTTCTCGGCGACGATCCGAACGGCAAGCTCTTCGGGGTCGGGCTCGCAGTGGCGGTCTTCCTCGACGCCACGCTCGTGCGCATGGTGCTCGTGCCCGCAACCATGAGCCTGCTCGGCCGAGCCAACTGGTGGCTTCCTGGTTGGCTCGACCGGATCCTTCCGCACCTCGACCTCGAGGGCACCGGCACGGTCGCGCCGGCCGTCGAGGTCGAGCCGGCACGCGAGCTGGCTGCCTGATCCGCTCCCCATCAGCCGGCCACCCGTTCACTTCACCCCGACTCCCGATCATCCGTCGGGCCGAATCAAGGAGACAACCATGACCAACGCAACTGTCCACGCCGCCACCATCACCATCGACGCCGACCCGAACATCGCCCGATGGCGACCTTTGGTGCAGTGGTTCCTCGCAATACCGCACCTCGCGGTGGCCAACGCGCTCCGCACCCTGCGAGGAATCCTCACGCTCATCAGCCTGGTCACCGTGCTGTTCACCGAACAGATCCCCCGCCCGCTCTTCGACGCCATCGCCATGACCTACCGCTACGAATGGCGCGCCATGAGTTACGCGCTCTTCTTGCACGAGGACTACCCGCCGTTCGAGTTCATGCCGGCGTCCGCCGACGACGGTCACGCCGGTCCGAGTGCACTCAGCATCACGTACCCGGAGCGGCTGAACCGTTGGAAGCCGCTGTACAAGTGGTTCCTTGCGATCCCGCACTACGTCGTCTACGTGGTGCTGGCGGTGGCGAGTGTGTTCACCGTCCTGGGCGGCGCCGTCGCCGTCATCGTCACCGGCGAATATCCGCACGGAGCCCGCACCTTCCTCGTCGGCACCTACCGGTACGGCCTGCGCATCGAGGCCTACGTCGGGCTCCTCACCGACGAGTACCCCCCGTTCACCCTCGCCGCCTGATGAGCGGTCAGGTGAGGCTGCGCGACGGGTCAGATCCGCTGGTCGAGTTCGTGGATGCGAGCGGCCATGCCGTGCAGCAATGCGTCCCGGATCGCCGGAACTTCGTCGAGCGCGTCGGTGAAGGTCTCTCGGGGGAGCCGGACGCACGACAGCGGCTCGGTGGCGTGCACGGTCGCATTGCGCGGCGCCGGATCGAAGAGCGCTAACTCACCGAAGTAGTCACCGGGCCCAAGGGATGCCACGGTCACGCCGTCGCGGTGCACGTCGGCGGTGCCCGACGCGATGAGGTACATGCCGTCGCCTGGGTCGCCTTCGACCACGATGTCGCTGCCGTCCGGCACCGAGACTGCTTCACCGAGCTGCGCGATGACGTCGAGCTGTTCGCTCGAGCACGTGCGAAACATCGGAACTTGACCCAGGTACATCTGGTACAGCGCGAAGTCGTAGGACACGGCGAGCTCCTCATTCGTACGGTCGCCCCAAAGTTAGGGGAGGGATGGGCCCGCTGCCCGCGAAGGAAGCCGGACGAGCAGAGAAATCGACTCGAACACGGCGCAGCGTGCACCGATAACCGAGACGTAGCGAGGGACGAGCGGAGTCGAGCAAAAGCTCGGGAGGCGTCCCGAGTCGTTGACGCCTTGGCGTGCTCCGCTACCCGCGAAGGAAGCCGGACGAGCAATAGTGATGTGTGGGTTGGCTCCAGTGGCAATGGGCGTTGGTGATCGCGGGGGTCTCGCTCGTGATCGGTCTCGCGTGGCGATCGGCTGCCCGACCCTGGCAGCGCAATGTCGCCGCCTTCGCCCGAGAACTCACGCTCGTGCTCGTGCTGTACACGATCTGGATCACCGCGGGGCGGCTGTCCGTGGTCCGCACCGAGGAGGGCCTGCGGAACGGCCGATGGGTCTACGACTTCCAACGGACGATTCATCTTCCGAGCGAGACGTACCTGCAGAACTGGATCGTTCCCCACCCGTGGGTGGCGCGGTTCACGAACGCCTACTACGCGATCGTGCACGTCCCAGCGATGATGATCGCACTGGTGTGGCTCTTCCTCGCCCACCGGGAGCGGTACTCGCAGTGGCGCATCGCGCTCGCACTCACCACGTTCGCGTGCCTGTGCATCCAGTTCGTCCCGGTGGCACCTCCGCGCATGTATCCCCAGTTGGGGTTCGTGGACGTGGCCCGGCTGTTCGACCAGTCCGTCTACGGACCGATCGGCCAGGGCATCAGCGACCAGATCTCGGCAATGCCGTCGGTGCACGTGGCGTGGGCCGCGTTCGTGGGCGTGGCAGTGGTGCACGCTGGAGTGAGCCGCTGGCGGTGGCTGATCCTGTTGCACCCGCTGGCCACGATCTTTGCGGTGAGCGCGACGTCGAACCACTGGTGGCTCGACGGCATCGTCGCGATGATTCTGCTCGGCCTGGCGGTGGCGATCGAACGGTCGGTACACCGGCTCGCCGTGCGAGTCCGTCAGGCGAAGGTCTCCACGCCGGCGTTGTCCGCCAGTTCCCCGGTGCCGGCGGCGAACGAGCCGGTGGAGTGGTCACGGCCCATCAGCACATCGAGCGGGTCTCGTAGATCGTCGACGTAACCGAGCGCGTACGCGCCGAGCGAATATCCGAGGAGTCGTTGCAGCCGCTCCGGAAGCTCACGCGCGACCTCGGGCGGCACCGTGAGGAACTGGTTCTCCTCCTGGCGCAACCACCCAACGCTGTAGGTGATGTTCACGCCGACGCGGTCTTCGCCGGCCTGGTTGGGACCACCGCCGTGATAGAGCGAGCCGACGTAGAGCAGCACTGAGCCCCGTTCCATCTCCGCGGGCTCGGTGTCGGCGAGTTCGAAGCGGAGCTTGTCATCGGCGAGATGGCTGCCGGTCACCACACGCGTCGCACCGTTGGCTTCGGTGAAGTCGGTCGCCGCCCAGATCGTGTTGCACTGAACCTGGTAGCCGGTGGGGAACGTGAAGAAGTCGAAGGCCCACTGGTCCCGGTGGACGACCTGAGCCGGACCGCCGGGTTCGATGCGGATCAGCTGCGTGAGATGGAGCTGATAGTTGTTCACGTGCGCGAGCACGTGGTCCACGGTTCCGAGCACGAGTTCATCGAGCACCAGTTCCCGGGCCGCTTCGGAGCGGGCCACAAGTCCGCCGGTACGGCGGGTGCGCGGGCCGGCGAAGTCGTCGGTGCCGTACGGCGTGCGCGCCACATGGTCGGCCATTTCCGCATCGATGCGGTCGAGCAGTTCGGGTGACGCGAGCCGGTCGATGATGGCGCAGCCGTCGGCCGCAATCACTGCCGCCACAGCTTCGGCCGACGCGGTGGGAGGAAGGTGTTGGACCGTCATGACCGAACTGTACGGTCCAACAACCGACGTGCGGTACCCCCGAGAAAGAGTTCCATCGCTTCGTCGTCAAGCGGCAGTTCCCGCGCCTCGGCGAGAGAACGGCGCATCGGGAACCACGGTTCGTCGCTGCCCCAGAGCACGCGGCCGCGATACGCGGCGGTGTTCATGAACGTGAGCAGGTTCCGGTCCATGTAGCGCGGCGCATACGCGGTGCAGGAGAGGTAGAGGTTCGGCCACTTGCGCATGTAGTTCATGAGCAACTCTTCGTAGGGGTGGCCCATGTGCGCGCCGATCACCACGAGGTCGGGAAAATCGATCAAGACGTCTTCGAGAAGTTCCGGGTGCTGGACCCGAGACCGCACGCGAGGTCCGGGGATACCCACGTTGATCCCCATCGGGATACCGAGCTCTTCACAGACCGAGAACGCGGGGTAATGGCGCGAGTCGGTGATCGGGACCTGGTTGGCGAGCGGCATGATCCGCACCATCGAGAACGCCGGGTGCTCCGCTAGTTTCCGGATGCGGCGCGCGGTGCGGGTCGGACGTTCGGGTGAGGTGAGACCAGCGGCCACGAGGAAGCGCCCCGGGTGGGCATCTGCGACGGCCAGCGCCTGCTCGACGGTGCGATCCATGCCGGCACACAGCACTCCGGTCGCCACGCCGAGTTCGTCCATCGTCGCGAGGAGAGCGTCCACGCCGATCCCGTCCGTCGAACTCGACCCGAGGTAGCCGGGGATGTTCGCGAACTGTTCCTGGCCGAGGAACTCCTTCGCGCCTTCATCGGTCACGAGGTTCACCCAGATGTCGACGACATCCATCAGCTTGGTCACTCCCGTCCTCGGTGGCGAGTCCAGCTGCCCGAGCCGGAGGAACGGAGGCGAGCAGTCCGGGAGCGTCCCGGATCGCACTCTTCCTTGATCGCACCGAGCGGACGGACAGACATGACTGACGGTAGCGTCAGTGTCGTACGGCAGCAATCGAGCCGTCGTACGGCTGCAATTGAGCCGTCGACCGGAGGAGTTCGCATGAGTGCTACAACCGACGAGCGGTACACGATCATTTCTGCCGACTGTCACGCTGGCGGAAATCACCAGCAGTACCGCGAGTACCTCTCGGCCGAGTGGCAGGCCGAGTTCGACGCGTGGCGCGGCGAATACTCCAACCCCTTCCGTGACCTGCAGGACGACGGTCGAGCGCGCAACTGGGACGACGAGCGCCGGAACGCAGACTTGGAGAAGGACGGCATCGTCGCCGAGGTGACGTTCCCGAACACGGTCCCTCCGTTCTTCCCGACCGGTGCCGTGATCGCCCGTGCGCCGCAGGACGCCGAGGACTACCGCCGACGCTGGGAAGGTTTGCGCGCGCACAACCGGTGGCTCGCCGATTGGTGCGCGCGCTTTCCCGATCGGCGCGCCGGCATCGGCCAGGTCTTCCTCGACGATGTGGACGTCGCGATCAAGGAAGTGGAGTGGATTCACGACCACGGCCTGCGCGGCGGCGTGCTGATCCCCGGCATCCCGGACGACGCCCACATGCCGCCGTACTACTCGGATCACTACGACCGCCTGTGGGCGGTGTGCGAAGAGCGCGGCATCATCGTCGGGCATCACACCACCGGCACCGGGCTCCCGGATTACGGCAAGCACGCAAGTTCGACGATTCAATGGATGATCGAGACCTCGTGGTACGCGCATCGGCCGTTGTGGCAACTCCTCATGAGTGGGGTGTTCGATCGCTTCCCGAACCTCAAGCTGGTCCTGACCGAGCAGGGCTGTGACTGGATCCCGCCGCTGCTCATGCAGCTGGATGCGTTCCACATGCAGATGCAGAGTGGTCGGATCGGCGAGATGAATCTCAAGAACGACGCGGTGTTGCCGTTGACGCCGACGGAGTACTTCGAGCGCAACGTGTGGGTCGGGGTGAGCTTTCCCGGGATCAGGGAGGCGAAGTCTCTGCGCAAGCTCGGACTTCACAAGGTGATGTGGGGCGCGGACTACCCCCACAACGAGGGCACGTCACCGCACTCACTCGCAAGTCTTCGCCGCACCTTCCACGACTGGTCACCGGAGGACCTGCGCCAGGTGCTTTCGGGGACCGCGGCCGACGTCTACGGATTCGATCTCGCCGCCCTCGATCCGATCGCAGCCAACGTGGGACCAAGCGTCTCCGAGGTGTCCACCCCACTCGACGAGATCCCCAAGAACGCCTTCAGCCCCGCCTTCTATAGGTAATGACATCGAGTTGACTGACTGCGGAGAGCGGTTCCTGGAGTGGTGCAGGCGGCCGACGCTCCGAGAGCCGCAGCGCAGCGGAGGCGTACAGCTCGGGAGCGTCCAGACCCGGCACGCGCTTTTCGACCACGGAGCGGACGAGCCAATGTGGCGGACGAGCAAAGATGATGGTGGGTAAGGGCGGTGCGGGGCGGGCATGCTGTGGGGCCGGCAGCTGATCGCTGCGTCGCCGACCGAGACTCACCATGGAACGTCTGCAACGGATCTTGGACTGGCTGCGCGATCGCGGTCGGCGCATTTCGGCCCAAGCGTTGGGCGCGGCGCGCGATCCGCTGCGGCTGCTCCCGATCGTGGCCGTCGGGGCCCTGCTGCTGATCGGCATCCCCTACACCGCGACCGGACTCTCACGAGTCGGCCGCGCCGGCATGGACTGGCGGGCCGACTCACGGGTCCGATGGCATCACGCCGACGGCGTGGTCACCGGCGTGCGCGATTCTGACGGTCTGGTCGCACGAGTTCGGTACCGCGACGACCACCACCGGTCGCACGTTGCCGAGACGCGTGTGGGCGACACCGGTTCGCAATGGCTCGCCACCGATGTTCGCGTGAAGTTCGACCCGAAGCACCTGCAGCGCATCGAAGTTCTCGGGTTCGGTCACCGCAGTCCCGTTGCCGGACTCCTCATCGCCGGCGCGCCGCTTGGAGCAGGGGTCGGCGCGCTGATCGTTGCCGTCGGGGTGTGGCGCCGCCGACGTTTGGTGGCGGTCAGCGCGTCACCGATCGCAGCACTGCGCCGACCGTTGAACCTCGGCTTTGCTGTCGTGGTTGCCGGCGTCGGCGCGTGGGCGGCTGGGACTGTCCTCGATCGCGGCTGGTCGGCGATCGCGTCGTCCTCTGGCCACCTGATCGGCACCGTGTTCGGTGATCTCCTCGGGGTGTTCGTTCCGCTCGTCGCATTCGCCTTCGGGGCCCTGCTCACCGCGTGGCTGGCGCGTCACCGCCATCACGGCGAGCACGAGGGCTTGTTGTCGAGTGCGCACCGGCTCATCGACCGGGCCGCCGGCATGGTGCCCTCACCCGAGGAGATGGCACCGGACGAAGCTGCAACCGAACGCGACGCGCCTTCGTCACCTCAGAACCCAGAACCGAACGCGCCGGTTCGAACCAGCTGACAAGGAAAACCCGCGCTCTGGCGTCGCTGACGCCGCTTGGTGCGGCGCTGGTGACGCCAGAGTGGGGTCTTGAGGTGGCTCGGCTGGCCATGGACACCAGGTCGGTGCGGTCGAGATCCGTGCCGGCTGCGAGATCCGTGGCGGCGGTGCGGATCACCCGGTTCCCGATCTCGATGATCGCGCCCGAGGACTCCGCGACAGGGACGAAGTCCAGCGGCGCAACCGCCGAGCCGTCTGACAGACCCTTCAGCCGCAGCTCGTGGTGGTGAGGGCACCCGGGTCGCATTCTTGCCAGTCGCTGATGTCCAAGGTGGATGCTCCGAAGCCCACGACCTGTTGGATACGCGGGTCGTAGCTGACGCTCATGTTGTTCTTGACCTGGATGTTGTTGGCGTAGACCGCGCCGTGGAAATCGGTGTTGTTCTTGAATCCGATCGGGCCATTGGGCGCATAGAGCAATACCGCGGTGTTGTTGCCTCCGGAAAGGCTCGTCGAACTCATCGAGAAGTTGTTCTTGAACCCGATGGCACAGTCGGCCGGGTTGCCGCCGTTCGTCGTGCAGTTCGT
>JANLTQ010000133.1:0-14854 GCA_031363005.1 Acidimicrobiia bacterium
CGGGTTCTGACTGCCCACGATCGAAACTGGTCGAGTGGGATGCGCCAACGTGAAGGCGATGGCGACGGCGGCGCGTGTCACTTCTTCACGCGCCGCCAGCTCGTCGAGCAGTGTGATGAGTTCCGGCCGAATCCCGTCGCCCGTGACGAGTCGGCCCTTCGCGAGCGGACTCCAGGCCAGTGGGGTCACGCGGTCTCGTGCGCAGCGATCGAACGTGCCGTCACGCAACGGGCCGAGTTCCGCCGCGCTGTACTGGGGTTGGGTGGTGGCGAGGGCGTCGCCGAGGAACTCGCGGATCGCGTCGTGCTGGGCCGGGGTGTGGTTCGAGATGCCGATGGCACGGATCTTGCCTTCGTCGCGCAATGCGAGCAGCGTGGATGCCACCGCCTCGGGATGCGCGAACAGATCGGGCCGGTGCACCTGATAGAGGTCGATCGTGTCCACCGCGAGTCGGTGCAGTGATGCTTCGCACGCCCGGCGGAGCGCGTCGGGGCTGGAGTCGTACGGGACGGGCGGGTGGATTCCGCCCTTGGTGGCGAGCACGATCTGATCGCGCAGCTCGGGCGCGTCACTCAAGACCTCGCCGAGCAAGGACTCGCACGCACCGAAGCCGGTCCCACCCCAATCGAGCCCGTAGACGTCCGCAGTGTCCACCAGGTGCATTCCGTTTTCGAGCGCCGAGTCCAGCGCGGTCCGCGCGTCGCGAATGTGGTTGTGGGTGAACCGCCAACACCCGAAGGCCAGGGGACCAACGGCGATGCCCGACCGACCGAGTTCGCGCGTCCCTGCATCGACGAGGTTCTCCATCGCCGTACGCTACGGCACCCATGGAGCAGGTCCGCTACGGAATCATCGGCGCCGGCATGATGGGCCTCGAACACTTTCGCAACCTCCAAGCCCTCGACGGCGCGGTCGTGACCGCCGTCGCCGACCCGCACCCACCGTCGTTGGAGTGGGCGCAGCTCACCGCCGGTGACGACCCGCTCGAGTGCTTCACCGACGCGGGAGCGCTCCTGAACTCGGGGCTGGTCGACGCGGTGGTGGTCTCGACGCCGAACATGACCCATGCAGCCGTGCTGCGCGAGGTCCTGGCGTCTCCGTTCCCGGTACTCGTCGAGAAGCCGATGTGTACGACGATCGCCGACTGTCGTGAGGTGATCGACGCCGCCGCGCGCCGCGACGCGATTGTCTGGATCGGGCTCGAGTATCGCTACATGCCTCCGGTGGCGCGCCTCATCACTGAGGTCGAGGCCGGCGCCGCGGGCGCGGTGCGCATGGTCGCGATCCGCGAGCACCGCTTCCCGTTCCTCCCGAAGGTGAACGACTGGAACCGGTTCAATCGCAACACCGGCGGGACGCTGGTCGAGAAGTGCTGCCACTTCTTCGACCTGATGAACCACATCGTCGGATCAGCGCCTCGGCGCGTGTTCGCCTCTGGCGGCGCGGACGTCAACCATCGTGATGAGCGCTACGACGGCGAGACCCCGGACATTCTCGACAACGCGCTCGTCATCGTGGAGTACGACGGCGGCGTACGCGCATCGCTCGATCTCTGCATGTTCGCCGAGGGCTCCGAACATCAGGAGGAGATCAGCGTCGTCGGCGACCGGGGCAAGGTCGAAGCGTTCCTCCCCAGCGCCGAACTCCGGACCGGCCGTCGCCGCAACGGACGCGCCGGCGTGCACACCGAGGTCGTACACGACGATCGGGTCGCGCACGAAGGCTTCCACCACGGATCCAGCTACCTCGAACACGTCGACTTCCTCGCGGCGGTCCGTGACGGAACGAGACCCGCGGTGGACGTGGCCGCCGGGCTTGCTTCGGTCGCGGTCGGTGTGGCCGCGCACCGATCGATCGACGAACACCGTGTTGTCACCCTGACCGAAGTTCTGGAAGAGGAGCACCCGTGACCGATCTCGTTCTGGTCGACCACCCGCAACCGCACACGGCGGTGGTCACCCTGAACCGCCCCGAGCGGCTGAACGCCATGTCCATCGAGTTGGTGATCGAACTCGAAAATCGATTGCAGGAGGTGGCCGCCGACAACGACACCTGGGTGGTGATCCTCACGGGCGCCGGACGGGCATTCTGCTCGGGCCTGGACTTGAAGGACTACGGCATCATCCCGAATATCGACGGGCTGAGCGTCGGTCGGATCGCGCAGCGTTCGATGCGGTACTACTCGCGACTGATCCTCACGCTGCGCCGAATGCCCCAGCCCGTCATCTGCGTGGTCAACGGACCCGCGTACGGCGGGGGGATGTGCCTCACCCTCGCAGCCGAGATCCGGTTCGCCTCCGAGTCCGCCACGTTCAACGCAACGGGGATCGTCAACGGCCTCACCAGTACCGAGCTCGCCGCGAGTTGGTTGCTCCCTCGGCTCGTGGGTGCCGCGCACTCGAACGACATGTTGCTCACCGGCCGGCGCATCGATGCTGCCGAGGCGCACCGCATAGGGCTTGTGTCTCGGGTGCTACCCGATGACGAGATTCAGGCCGAGGCGCTGGTCGTTGCGCAACGGATGTGCGAGTTCAGCCCCTACGGCTTGGCGATGACGAAGGACATCTTGTGGGTGAACCTCGAGAACCCGAGCTTGGAAGCGGCCATCGAGATCGAAGACCGCAACCAGTTGATGTTGGGGTTCACCGAGAACCTGCCCGAAGCGATCCGCGCCTTCGATCAGGGTCGCTCGCCCGTGTACACCGACGCCCCGAGGCGGGACTTGTTCGACGGTTGACGGGAGCTATCGGTGCTGGCGGTCAGCTCGTGAACGCCTCCGAGCCGGAGCTTGCGGAGGCGAGCAGCCCGGGAGCGAGCCCCACGTGAGCGATGAAAGACGGAGTGCGAGCGGACGGGCCGACACGACGGAATTAGAATCGGTTCTCATTTCGCCAGGAGGACCGTCGTGAGTCGCTTTCCGTTTCCGCATCCGTTCGGCTGGTTCATGGTCGCCTACGCCGACGAGCTCGCGCCCGGTGACGTGAGCGCACTGAAGTACTGGAGCACCGACCTCGTGCTCTGGCGTGACGACGCTGGCGAGTTCCATCTCCAGGACGCGTTCTGTCCGCACCTCGGTGCGCACCTCGGCGTGGGCGGGAAGGTGGCGGGCGATCAGTTGGAGTGCCCGTTCCACGGTTGGAAGTTTGCCGGCGACGGCGCGTGCATGAGCATCCCGTACTCGGAGCGGGTCAACCGGAAGGCGCAGCTGCGCAACTACCCGATCTCGGTTCGCAACGGCATGGTCTTCGCGTGGCGTCACCCCGACGGCGGCGAGCCGCAGTGGGAGATCCCCGTGATCGAGGAAGTCGGCGACCCGGAGTGGAGCGACTACTACCGCACCTCGTACGTCATCAACACCGTTCCGCAGGAGATGGCGGAGAACGGTGTGGACCCCGCGCACTTTCGTTACGTGCACGGCACCGACGACGTCGCGGAGATGGAGTCCTACGAGATGGACGGCCCGTTCTCGACCATGTTGTCGAAGCAGAGTTACGTCACGCCGCGCGGTGTCACCTACGGCCGGATCGACGTCTACAACTACGGCCCGGGCTGTGCCAAGGTGTTCTTTTCCGGCATCGTCGACGCGATCAACGTCGCCGCGACCACGCCGATCGACGAGGACCACACGCAGGTTCGGTTCAGCTTCACGGTGCGCAAGTTCGACGATGAGAAGATGACCTCCACCGTCGCCGGCGCATTCGTCGCCGAGATCAACAAGCAGATCCAGGAGGACACGCCGATCTGGGAGCACAAGATCTTCCTTCCGGTGCCGGCGCTCGCGGACACCGACGGTCCGATCCTGAAGTTCCGCAAGTGGTACTCGCAGTTCTACGCGGAGTCGGTCAATGACTCGCAGCGGGTGGTAGTGAGCGCGGGAACTCGCTGACGTGGGCGCGGGGGAGTGGTCGAGTCACCACGCCATCACCACACTGATGTACCGGTACGCCGAGTACGTCGACGCGGCGGACTTCGCAAGTATCGGCGCGCTCTTTGCCGACGGTGAGATGACGACGCGAGGCATGTCCGGCGCCATCGTCGGTGCCGATGCTGTGGCGGGCCTCTACTCACACACCAACAAGGTGCATCCGAACGGAACGCTCTTGACCCGCCACTTGACTACGAATGTGATCATCGACATCGAAGAATCCGCCGACACGGCCACCGCACGATCATCCTTCGTCGTCTTCCAGGCCACCCCGGCGATTGCCTTGGCGCCGATCATCGCCGGCCGCTATCGGGATCAGTTCCGGCGCGTCGACGGTACGTGGCGGTTCGCCCAGCGCGAGATGGACGTGCAGCAGATCGGCGATGTCTCCGACCATCTGCTCATCGATCTCGGGACCGTGCTCCCGAAGGGCTGAGCGCGGTCGGTCAGGTCACGGGCGCGAGAAGGTTCAGTCCGCATCGAATCGTTGCATCGCTCGGTCGATGATGCGCTCGAATGTCTCCACATCCTGTGCGCCCGGGATTCCCACCTGACCACCGAAGATGAAGTTCGGAACTGCAAAGACGTCGCGTTCGGCGGCCTCGGTGATCTCGGCGAGGACTTCGGCGCGGCCGGCGTCCGATGCGAGGAATCGCTCCACTTCGGTGGGGTCGAGGCCGACTTCGTCGGCAATGTCCACGAGCGTTGAGCGGTCGGACACGTTGGCGCCCTCGACGAAGTAGGACTCCATGAGCCGGCGTTCGAGGTCCCACTGCATCTCGGTGTCGTGGGCGGACCACACCAGCCGGTGCGCGTCGAAGGTATTGACCCGCAGTGCCTGATCGAGCCGCAACTCGAGCCCGACACCTTCGGCCGCTCCGGTGATTCGGCTGATGATGGCCTCGGCCTGAGCCTCGCCGCCGAACTTCTTCGTGTACGCCACAAAGAGGGACACCGGCTCGGCCGGCGCGCGTGGATCGAGCTGAAAAGCCCGCCATTTGGTCTCGATGCTGTCGCCGTAGGGCGATTGCTCCAGCGCTTGGGCGAATTGGTGCTGTCCGATGTAGCACCACGGACAGACGATGTCGGAGTAGATCTCGACGAGCACGTCTGTCACCGTAGGCCTTTGCTGTAGGCCATCCGGACCGATCGGTGCCAACGGGCTGCATCACGCCATTTGGGCCTTTACGAGTGGTGGATCTCGGTCGATGTCAGTCCGGTATGCATTGGTCCGACGATCCTCGACGCGCCGCCACGTACGCGTCGTTCGTGTTCGCGCTCGGCGGTCTGATCACCATCCTCGGCGGGTTCGCCAACGCTGCGCAGTTCGAGAGCGTTGGAGGCTCGTCCACCCCGATCCTGTTTGCCGGGTTTGGCGCGCTGGCAATTGCTGTGATCACACCGCTCCTGCCGTGGGGCCGATGGTCGCCGCGAGCCACGCTTGTCTTGCCCTTGCTCGCGCTGGCGATCGTGACCGTGGCCGAACTGGGTTCGAAGTCGTCCCGAACCGCGGACGGAGCTGTGGGTACGGCCACCGTCATCACCCTGATCTTCGTGTGGATCGGTCTGACGCAACCGCGTTGGTGGGCGATCGGCTCCTCGCCGCTCACGATTGCCGCGCTCATCGTCGCGTTCTCGAGTGAAGACGCGCCGCTCTCGATTACGACCATCGTCACGGCCGTGGTCCTCTCCGCGGTCATTGGGGAACTCGTTGCGTGGGTCAAACACGCCGACGACGCTCGGAGTGATGAACTCGGACTCGTGATCGACGGCACGAGCGGCCTTCGGAACGACACGAACCAGGTCGAGGCGGCCCGGCGCCTCGCCGAGACCGTGGTGGCACTCCTGCGTGTCCCCAACGTCGCGGTCTACCTCGAAGTGCCGGTGAACGATCCGGCGGGGCCGGTTGATCCGGACCGGCCCGATCGCGACCTGGACTTCGCACTTGCGGCTGCAGTGGGCGACGCGCGCTGGCCCAGCCGGCGGGCGGTGTCGGCACAGGCCGGACTGACCGTCAGCGCCATCGACTCGAGCGTCGAACTCGTGATCCCGTTGGTGGGTCGCGCCGGTGGCCTTCGTGGTGTCGTGGTGACCGCGGGGAGGCGCCGCCAGGATGAGTTCATGTTGCGGCTGGCGCAGATCTTGGGGGAGCAGGCCGGGCATCGGCTCGACGATCTCGATGCGATCGACACGCTGACCGATGAAACCCGACGTGACCCGCTGACCGGTGTCGGCAACCGGCGATTCGGTGACGAACTCCTGCGAACGCTTCGACCCCGCGACGTCGTCGCGGTGCTCGACCTCGACGACCTTCGCGGCATCAACGCCCGGGTGGGTCATCACGGTGGGGATGCGGCGATCCGGTCCGTCGCGCAGTATCTCAACGAGAAGTTGCGGCAATTGGATGGCGTGGCCCGCATGGGCGGAGACGAGTTCGCGATGGTGTTGCGCGACGTCGGTGATGATGCCGCGGAGCTCGTCGAACGGATCGCCGATGACTGGAACTCGGCCAACCCCGGCTCGACCTTCAGTGTCGGCGCGGCCGTCTACCAGGGCGGCGATCCCGAGGTCACGTTTCGGGCCGCCGACGACGCGCTGTTCACCGCGAAACGTGACGGACGTTCACGCGCCCACCTCGTGGTGGTGCACATGGATCCTCCCGACGAAGTGCAAAACGCCTCCGGCTTCTGAGCCTGCGTCCGCGGGTCGGTCCTAGCGGTCGTTGTCGAGGTCGCGCGCTCGTGCTTCGAGTTCACGTTCTCGGAGCTCGAGTTCCCGACGGCGCAGCGCAGCCTCGCGTTCGGCAAGGTCGGATTCCCACTGGTCGAGCCCGGGATCGTGGCTCGTCGACGGCGTTGCCTGATCGTCGGACGCCGTGATCTCAGCCGCCGGCTGGGTCGCCTCCCAGGCCGCTAACCGCCGATCGAGCTCCTTCGAACGGCGGTCCGAGACTTCACCCGCCACGAAGTGCGGTCCGTCTTCGACGCCGCGAGGGCGGCGGGGCGCGGAGTAATCACCCGGACTCGTCGCCGGCCGCCAGTGCTTGTTGGCGGGTCGGCCAAGGAGCAACCAGAGGATGGCGCCGAGGTCGAACAGTATGATCACGATGATCAGCCACACGCCCTTCGGCAGGTTGCGAATCAACTCCGAGTCGGTGCTGATGCAGTCGATCAGCGCCCAGATCCAGAGCGCGAAGAGTACGAATGCGATGATGCCTTCGGCCCCGATGAGCATCGGCCCCTCCCTGCCGCAACCGGACCTCGGTGCGCGAGTGCGCCAGGCTACCGGGACCGCAGGCGGTGCATGATCAGCAACTCAACCCTTGGGCCCTCGCCACATGGTCCAGGTGGGTGGACCCGATGCAGCCGGGACCAGGGTGTTCATCAGCGTGAAACGGTGCCGCGCGTAGTACGCGAGGTTGCGTTCCTTGTCCGTCTCGAGATACGTCGGCATCCCCGCCTCGTCGGTTCGGGTCAGGACGGCATCGAGCAACTTCGTGCCGAAGCCGAGACCCTGATGGGCCGGATCGACGCCAAGGGTGGCGAGGTACCAGTGTTCGGCTTTCGGGTGCTCAGCCTCGACCGCCCGCAAATACTTCAGTGATCGGCGGAGTGATCCGAGCGCGACGGGCGCAACTCCGAGCAGGTGCAGCATCTGGCGCGCCTGGCGACCGGAGCCCGGTGGATAGCTGCCGGGTGGCAACCACACCGCGGCACCGGCGATGTCGTCGTCGACCATCGCGACCCATGCTTCGCCGTGCTTGTGAGCGTCCACCAGACCCGCGATGAAGAACGCGCGCATCCCGATGATCCGAGCACGTGGCTTGGGGAGCAGGTACTGCATGATCGGCGAATCGTCGAACGCGCGGGCCAGCGTCTCGGCGGTGACACGGATCTGTGTGTACTGGAGCGGAACCACCGCGACGTTCGCCACCGCGGCAGCGTACGGCCCGCGCGCGGCCCGGCCTCTTACCGGTAGTTGCCGGTGTGGCCGAGACTGAATCGGCCGGGCTGGGGGAAAACGGTGAGACCGTGCGGTCCATTGCCGACGGGGATCCGTTTCAGGACCGTGCCCGTGGTGGTGTCGATCACGTCGACCTCGCTGTTGTACCGGCCGCTCACCCAGAATCTGCTGCCGTCGGCGCTGACGCCACCCATGTCCGGGCTTCCGCCGATGGTCCAGGTCGAAACCACGGCTCGGGCCGCGAAGTCGATGACGCTGATCGACCCGCCGAGGCGATTGGTCGCGTACATCTTCGTGCCGTTGCGACCTTGATTGGCCACGAACATCACCCCTCCCCGATTTCACACTCTGGCGTCACTAGCGCCGCACCTGTCGGCACGAACGACGCCGGAGTGAGGGTTTCGCGCCCCGGGTGACGGGTCCTGGGTCCATGGGGCACACTCGTCGGCGTGTCCCCGAGCCCGTTGCCGTCTGGTCCCGGTTCCGCCCCAGATCCGCTTGTGTCCTACGGCTGGGACGAACGCGTGCAGAACGCCTATGAGGCCGTCGCCACCGAGCCTCATTTCCAACCCGGTCGCGTCGTGCGAGTGGACCGCATCTCATGTGTGGTCGCGACGCGCACCGGCGATCAGATCGCCACCGCACTGGTACTCCCCGCGGTTGGTGACTGGGTGGTGCTCGACGACGAAGTCGACGAGTTGCGTATCACGGCTGTCCTCGAGCGCACCGCGGCCCTCACTCGCCACGACGCCGATCGCGAGCGCGTGCAGGTGATCGCCGCGAACATCGATCTGGTGTTCATCTCCGCACCGGGCGATCGCCCCAGCGCGGCGCGGGTGGAACGTGAGGCGGTCCTCGCGTGGGAGAGCGGGGCCACGCCGGTCGTGGTCATGACGAAGGCGGACCTCGCGCCCGACGACTACGTCGAGGAGCTCCGGACCCGCCTTCCCGGCGTCGAGGTGGTGGTCACGGCCGCACTGCAGAACGACGGCGTGGATCGCATCGCCGCGCTCATGCGCCCGAATCGGACTGCGGTGATGCTCGGACCGTCGGGTGCCGGGAAGTCGACCCTCGCCAACGCGCTGCTCGGCGAGGAACGCATGCCGACGGGTGACGTGCGCGAAGACGATCGGCGCGGTCGGCACACCACGTCGAGCCGCGAGATTCTCCTGATGCCGGGTGGGGGTGTGCTCATCGACACACCGGGGGTGCGGACGTTGGGGCTCGGCGATGTGGACGAAGGACTCGATGCCGCGTTCACGGACATCGCCGAACTCGTCGCGCAGTGCAAGTTCTCGGACTGCGGCCACGGCTCGGAACCGGGATGTGCGCTGCGTGCCGCGGTAGTGGCCGGCGAGCTCGACGCGGTGCGGCTCGAGAACTATCTCCGGCTCGAGGATGAGGTCACCGCGACGCCGCGCGGCATCAACCACGCGGGACGGAAGGCGAAGCGGGAAGAAGACAAGAAGGCCCAACGGGCCGCCCGTCGACCCCATCAGCAGTAGCGGGTGGGTGGTCGGGTCCGCCCGAGCGCGTTGTAACCTCCGCGCCCATGACTCAGGCCGTGCGTACCGATTGGACGATCGCAGAGATTCGCGAGCTGTTCGACACTCCGCTGATCCAACTGGTTCGTCACGCGAGTGACATGCACCAGCAGTTCCACGACCCCGAAGTCGTGCACGTCAATCAGCTGCTGTCGATCAAGACCGGCGCATGCCCCGAAGACTGCGGCTACTGCTCGCAGTCGGTGCACAACAACACGGGCGTGAAGCCCGAGCCGCTGATGAACGTGACCGAGGTCGTGCGCACTGCGAAACGCGCGCAGGCCAACGGCGTCACTCGCTTCTGCATGGGTGCCGCGTGGCGCGACGTCAAGGACAACGCCCAGTTCGATCGCGTCGTCGAGATCGTGCGCGAAGTCAGCGCACTCGGACTCGAGACCTGCGTGACGCTCGGGATGATGAACGCCGCGCAAGCCAAGCGGCTGGATGAAGCGGGACTGTACGCGTACAACCACAACCTCGACACGTCGCCCGAGTTCTACGACAGTGTGATCACCACGCGCACCTATCAGGACCGACTCGACACCATCGCGGCGGTACGCGAGACCGACATCACCGTGTGCTGCGGCGGCATCATCGGGATGGGGGAGTCGGACGACGATCGCGTGTCGTTCCTCCACCAGCTCGCCACCCTCGAGCCGCATCCGGACTCGGTACCGATCAACGTGCTCTCACGGGTGCCGGGGACGCCGCTCGAGAACGCGCCCGATGTGAACGCCGACGAGACGATCCGCATGATCGCCGTCGCTCGCATCCTCATGCCCGCGTCGGTGGTGCGGATCGCGGCCGGTCGTCACCTGATGAGCTTCTCGGATCAGGCGATGTGTTTCATGGCCGGCGCGAACTCGATCTTTACGAGCGAGCGCAACATGATGCTCACCGACACCACGCCGTGCGCCGACCACGCCACGGACAAGGCGATGCTCGCGGCCATGGGCCTCAAGGCACGCGTCCTCGAAGCGGTCGACGCCTGATCGTTCTGCAGCCCGGCCTCCTAGGGTGGCGGGTATGAAACTGTCCGACGAAGTCACCGTCCACATGAACGTGCCCGCCGAGAAGGTCTGGGCGCTCGTGAGCGACGTCACCCGAATCGGCGAGTACTCGCCCGAGACGTTCGAGGCCGAGTGGCTCGACGGCGCGACGGGCCCGGCGGTCGGTGCGAAGTTCCGGGGTCACGTCAAACGCAACCAGAAGGGCCCGACCTATTGGGCGCCGTGCACGATCACCGAGTGTGAGCCGAACCGCCGCTTGACGTTCGCCGTGGGCGAGCCCGGCAAGGTGTTGAACACCTGGAGCTACCGGCTAACGCCCGTCGGCGACGGCACGGATGTGACCGAGTCGTTCCAACTCACTGACAACCTGGCGATGCGGACCTACTGGGCGCTGCTCGGCTGGGCCCGCGGCAAGACCAACCGCAACGGTATGCAGACGACGCTGAACCGCATCAAAGCCGAGGTTGAATCCGCCTGACGCGTCACCTTCGCTGCGTACCCAGAGCGTCATGAGCCCATCTCGTGCGGAGTGGGCAGATCGTGGTGAGCGGATCCTGGACGACCCAGGAGCGGGAGCCGGCGCGCTCGAACAGAACGCGCGACGCTGGGGCGATGGATCTGAACTGGATGCAGGAGTACGCCGCAACCGAGGTCGTCGAACTCGCAGACGAGGGCCGAATCAGTCGGAGGGAAGCACTGGGGTGGTTGGGCACGATCATGGGTGGGTCGGCGGCGGCAATGTTTCTTGCTGCGTGCTCGAGCGAATCGGCGTCCCGCCCGGCCGCATCCGAGCCTTCGGCCCCGACCTCCCGCCCCGAGTCGGACCCGAGGCGCACCGCGCCGCCCACCAGTGGTGGCCCGGGTCACGCGCTGTCCGTCGCAGCTGACGACATCGCCGTGCAAGCGCGCGCGGTCGAGTTCCCCGGACCGGTAGGTTCAATGAAGGGGTACCTCGCCGTACCGGCTTCGTCGTCGGCTCCCGCGTCGCCGGGAATCATCGTCATCCACGAGATCTTCGGGTTGAACGACCACATCCGTGATGTCGCACGGCGGCTCGCGAAGGTCGGCTACCGCGCGCTGGCGCCGGACCTCGCGTCTCGTGTCGGGGGTTCTGACGCGACGACGAATGTCATCGGCGCTCTCACGGGCGGTCCGGTGGAGGATCGGGTCGCAGATCTCCGCGCCAGCGCCAAGTACCTCGCTGCGCAACCTGGCGTGAACGGCCACCTCGGCGTGACCGGGTTTTGCTTCGGTGGCGGTATGACCTTGTCGCTGGCCGCGGCTGAGCCCGAGATCGAGGCTGCGGTCTCGTACTACGGCCCGACGCCCCAGCCGGCGACGACGATGACCGCCACCGAGGGCGCGGTGTTGGCGCACTACGGCGCAACCGACGCGCGTGTGAACGCCGGGATCGCCGATCTCGAGACCGCGCTCGCCGGAAAGACATCCCGCACCCACGTCTGGCCCGGAGTGGGCCATCAGTTCAACAACGACACGAGCCCGGCCTACGACGAGCCGACTGCGGTGGCGGCGTGGAACGAGACCCTCGCCTGGTTCGATCGGCACCTCCGATGATTCCGGGGGTGTGCGCGTGAACGAGGTCGGACTCGAGTTCTACGCAACCGCCGGTCCGATGACGCAGTTGCCCGAGACCGTGTCGTCGGCGGTTATCCCAGCCGACCTCGTCGAGATGCGCACTACCGTCCAGGGTCTGCTCCTCCATCGGGACTGGGCACCCCTCTACGGCGTGACCGGCGACGCCATTCGTCTCCATGAAGAGCACCTGCGAACGACCGTCGAAGTGCTCGCGCGAGCGTCCGAGATCTCCAACGCACCGATCACCGTTGCCCGCGCGCCCATCCACCGCGTGCTGTGCATTTGTCGGCATTACGCGCTGGTGCACACTGCGTTCCTGCGCGCCCACGGCATCCCGGCGCGCGTGCGGTGCGGGTTCAGTAACTATTTCGACCCGGCGAAATGGTTCGACCACTGGATCACCGAGCGGTGGAATGGCGATCGATGGGTCCGAGACGATCCGCAGGTCGACGACGTCCAGCTCGAGATCATCACCCTCGACTTCGATCCCAACGACCAACCGCCGGGCAAGTTCATGTCGGCAAGTGAAGCGTGGATCGCGGCGCGGGCGGGAGTCCTCGACGCGAATCTCTTCGGGATCTTCGACATGTGGGGGCTCGGTTTCATCTCCGGCAACGTGATCAGCGACATGGCCTGTATCAATAAGGTCGAGCTGTTGCCGTGGGATCACTTCGGCATGATGAAGGGCCCGGACGATCCTCTGAGCGAGGACGCACTCGTCGCGCTCGATGACATCGCCGCGTTGGTCATGACCGACGACTTCGACGCGATTCGCCATCGGTATCTCGCCGACGATCGCGTGCGGGTACCGGCCAACATCACGAGCTTCATCAACGGCGAGTCCGTCGCGGTCCACCTGGAGCTGTGAGGCGGCACGCCAAACAGATGGCACTGCTCGAAGCGCGAGGTACTACGACCAACGTCCAATTGCTTTCCGCTGTGTAGTCCGTATGTTCGATCGTGCAGACGTGTCACGACGTCATCATCACCCGGTGTCGCTTTCCGGGCCCCCGATCGAGGAGCACAAATGTCGGATTCACCAGTGACCAGGCAGGGTCGCCGTCGGCGCGGTCGACGAGGACTCGCAAGCCTGCTGGTGATCCCACTCGCAGTCGGTGGTGCGTTCGCGTTGGCGAGCGGTTCGGCGTCGGCAGCGGGCGACGCGCCCAACGCCTACGTGCTCCAGGGAAGTACGGCCGCAGTGATCGACACCGCGACTCGAGCTTCGATCGGCAGCGTGGCGGTACCGCCGACCGCCACCGACATGGCGTTCTCGCCTGACGGTGCCACCGGCTACCTCTCGACGGCGGCGGCGGACGTCGTCTCCGTGATCGACACGGCGACGAATGTCACCGTCGGAACCATTGCGACCGGCGCCGGTCCGTCGTCGCTGGGGGTTTCGCCGAGCGGTGACCGCGTGTACGTGATGCTCGCAGGCGGGAATGTCCAGGTCTTGGATGTGGCGACCGGTGCGGAACTCGCCGTGATCGGCGTCGGCGCCACCGGCGACCTCGCGGTGAGTGCCGACGGTTTGCGTGCCTACGTCGCGGCGGGGCCCGTCTACGTGCTCGACCTCACCACCAACACCGTGATCACTTCGTTCTCCCCAGGTGAGGGCGTGGGCGCCAATCGCATCGTCCTCTCACCAGACGGTTCGCGTGGCTACATCACCGCGAGCGCGATCTTTGGTGGAACCGTGAGCGTTGCTGACCTCAGCACGAACACGGTGATCGCGTCGCCCGGCTTCGGATCGCTTCCGGGCCAGTTGGCGATCTCGCCTGATGGTGCCCGGCTCTACGTCGGCGTGCAGGCAACCTGGGTCGACACGGGATATGGCGCGGGATTCTTCCCCGGCAGCGCAGTGCGCATCCTCGACACCGCAACGAACTCGTGGGCCGGCCAGATCAATCTCGGTGCCGCAGGGAGCAACTGGTCCCAACAAAACACGGCGTCAGGTATTGCAGTCACTCCGGACCGGAGTGCGGTGTACATCGGCATCCCGCGCACGGGAAGCGTGGCAATTGCCGACGTCAACACCAATGGCGTGAGCTCCACGCTGACCGTTGCGAGTCCGGGGGTCATCGCCATCGCCCCCGATCCGGATGCCGTCATGGTGCCGTACGTGGTCGACGCGGTGGACGACAGCGCGAACTCCACCACTCTCGGTGGCTTGGCGGTGCCGAATGTCTTGTCCAACGATCGTTTCGGTGGCTTGATCGCACGGCTCTCCCACGTCTCGCTCACTCCGCTGTCATCCACGGATGCAGCGATCACCTTGAGTGCGAACGGTGCCGTCGATGTCGCTTCTGGTGCTGCGGTCGGTACGCACACGCTCAGCTACCGCATCTGTGAGATCGCCAGTCCGTTGAACTGTGACGACGCAAACGTGACGATCGCGCTCCGCGATTCCTACGTGATCGACGCCGTCGCGGACACTGCGACATCGCTGGCGGCTCGTCAGGTGATTGCCAACGTCTTGGCCAACGACACGCTCAACGCAGTCACCGCAACCACCGCAACGGTGCGCCTCACGCAGGTGTCGTCCACCAGCGCAACCATCCAGTTGAATCCGAACAACGGCTCGGTGTTCGTCTACGCCGGCACACCCGGGGGCTCGTACACCCTTCGGTACCGGATCTGTGAGATCGCAAGTCCGGTGAACTGCGACGAGACCGACGTGGCCATCACCGTGGTGGCGAACATCGTCGATGCCGTCGACGACACGGGGACCGTGACCCGCAGTGGTGGGACCGCAGTGGCCAACATCTTGGCCAATGACTCCTTCGCCGGCGGTGTCGCGACGACCGCCAAGGTCC
>JANLTQ010000154.1:0-12791 GCA_031363005.1 Acidimicrobiia bacterium
TGGTCGGGAAGCCATCCCGTCGCCAGCGCGAAGTATCGGGGCATCAGCGGGTCCGGGATGCTCATGAGCTTGCCGAACTGCTCGGCCGGCGACTCCGCGATCCCCACGGCGTTCCCGAGTGACTTCGACATCTTCTTCTCGCCGTCGAGGCCTTCGAGGAGCGGCATGGTGATGACGACCTGGGGTTCCTGGTCCGCCGCGTTCTGGAGTTGGCGGCCCATCAGCATGTTGAAGAGCTGGTCGGTGCCTCCGAGCTCGACGTCGGCGGCGACCTCGACCGAATCGGTGCCTTGGAGCAGCGGATACAGCAGCTCGGAGAGCGCAATCGCCACCCCGTCCCGGAATCGATTGGCGAAATCGTCGCGCTCCATGATGCGGGCGACGGTGGTACGGCCGGTCAGGCGTAGGACGTCAGCCATGTCCATCCGCTCGAGCCAGTCGGCGTTGTGCACCAGTTCGAGACGGTCCGACGAGAAGTCCAAGACCGATCGCACCTGGTCGACGTAGGTCCGGGCGTGGACGTCGACCTCGGCGGCGGTCAAGGCCGGACGCGTGGCCGATCGACCGGTGGGATCTCCCACCCTGGCGGTGAAGTCGCCGATGATGAGCACGGCGAGATGGCCCAGGTCCTGGAACTGACGGAGTTTGTGCAGCACGACCGTGTGGCCGAGGTGGATGTCCGACGCCGTCGGGTCGATTCCGAACTTGACCCGCAGCCGGCGACCCGTTGTGAGCTTCTTCGCGAGTTCGTCGGCGTCGATGCAATGCATCGTTCCCGCAGTGAGGACTCGGAGTGCGTCGTCGACCGACGCTGGTGGTGGTGAGGACGGCACGGCCCCGGACGGTACTCGTGCTGGCACGAAACGTGACGCTTCGTTTGGAAGACTGACCGCAATGACTCGACCGGGACGCAGACGCTGGCTGGTCGCGCTCGTCGTCGTCATGGTCGTCGCCAACGCGTGCCGGTATACCTCTCACCTGCACCTTCCCACCGAGCAAGCAGTCTCGTCGCGGATCCTGTGGGGCGACGGCACGCTGTTGACTCGAGTTCACGGCGTTGAGGACCGGGACCCGGTGAAGCTGGCCGACATGGCCAAGGTGCTGCCACGCGCCGTCATCGCCATCGAAGATTCGCGCTACTACCAACACGGCGGCTTCGACATCCGTGGTATCGCACGCGCCCTCACCCACAACATCGAGAAGGGGCGCGCCGCAGAAGGTGGATCGACGATCACCCAGCAGTACGTCCGTGCGGTCCTCCTCGGGAACCACAAGACCTTGAAGCGCAAGCTGCGAGAAGCGGTCATGTCGATGCAGATCGAGGACCGGTACTCCAAGAAGACGATCCTCGAGCGGTACCTCAACACCGTGTATTTCGGGAATGGCGCCTACGGGGTGCAGGCCGCGGCACGTACCTATTTCGGCACGGACGCGGCCACGGTCGACCTCCCACAGGCTTCTCTGCTCGCCGGACTCATCCGATCGCCGAACGACTATGACCCGTTCGTGCACCCCGAGGCCGCGATCGCCCGCCGCAACGAGGTCATCGATCAGATGTCCAAACTCCACAAGATCACCGATGCGGAGGCCGCGTTGGTGCGGGCGTTGCCGTCGGGCGCGACCCGCCAGCCGAACGATGCCCGGTATCCCGCGCCGTTCTTTGTCGAGAAGGTGAAGAAGTTCGTCTTCAACAGTCCCCGCTTCGGCACCACGCTGGCCGATCGCGAACGCAAACTCTTCCAGGGCGGGCTCACCATCGAGACCACCCTGGACCCGAAGTGGCAGCAGGAGGCCGAGCGGGCGCTGCACGGAATCCTGGTCGACCCGTCGGATCCTCCCGGCGCGCTCGTGGCCACTGATCCGAGAGATGGGCACGTCAGGGCCTATGCGAGCAGCCAGGACTTCTGGGGAACGAGTCCCTACGCCAAGATCGATCTCGCCAACGCACGGGATGCGAAGGGCACTCCGACCCGTCAACCGGGCAGCAGCTTCAAGCCGTTCACGCTCGCGACCGCGATCGAACAGGGTGTCCCGCTGTCGCGCACGTACGACGGTCGATCACCGCGCGTGATCCTGCCGGGTTGGCCCGCACCGAAGGGGCTCGAGAACTTCGAGGGCACCGCGTTCGGTCGGATCAACCTCGTCGACGCGACTGTGAACTCGGTCAACACCGTCTACGGCCAGATGGTGACCGACGTCGGGCCGCAGAACGTCGCGAATCTCGCCAACGCAGCCGGAATCACGACCCACCTCGACCCGGTTCCCTCGATCGGCATCGGTGACGATGCCGTGACCCTCGAGGACATGGCTTCCGCGTACGGCGCGTTCGTCACTGATGGCATGCATCACCCCGAGATCTTCGTGACCAGAGTGACCGATCGGTCCGGTCGGGTGCTGTTCGAGAATCGTCCGGCGCCGACCCGCGCCTTCTCCGCGACCACGGCTCGCACCGTCACGGAGGTGCTGCAGCAGGTGGTGCAGCGCGGCACCGGGATCAACGCCCGCATTGGACGCCCAGTCGCCGGCAAGACCGGCACGCGTGATCTGCGCACCGACGCGTGGTTCGTGGGGTACACGCCCGAACTCGTCGCCAGCGTCTGGGTCGGGTTCCCGGACGGCGCCCCGGGTGGTGTCGCCCGCAAGACCCGCATCCCGCTCCAGGGCGGTGAATGGCCGGCCCGGATCTGGCAGATCTTTGCGAGTGGTGCACTTGCCGATGTCCCGGCGTCCCTGTTCCCGGTGCCCGATCAACCGCCGGCATCGACGAGCAGTACCAGTACGACGACGAAGCCTCCGATCGGTCCCGGTCTCTACTCCGTGGTGGGTCGCACCGTGTTCAGCGCCCTTGCCGAACTGACCCAGGACGGATACCGGGTCAACATCGTGCGCAAGCCGAGCCGCCGGTTCTCTCCGGACTACGTCACCGAACAGTCGCCCGCGGCCGGCGCTGCGGTCCGACCCGGCTCGACCGTCACCATCACGGTTGCGTCGGGCCCGCCTCGTGAAATCCAGGTCCCCAACGTGCTGGGACTCCTCGCCGACCAAGCAGCTGCCGAGATCACCCGCGCCGGGTTCGTGGCCAACGTGGTCGTCGAATCCGAGCCGCCACCCGGCACCGTGGGGAACGGCGGCAAGGCGTGGAAGCAATCACCCTTCTCCGGCGAGATCGCCGACGAAGCCACCACCATCACCGTCTGGGTGAACCCCTAATTCCCGCTCTTCACTTCCGCTCTTGCGACTGCGTCGCAGGCCGCTCGGGCCCCGGCTCGGGAGCGCGGACCGGTGAACCCGCGTGCCTTGCGTCTTATTCCACGACGCGGCGGTCGCCGTCGCGGACGCGGCGGGCGAGGCCGGTCAAGAGGCGGGCGGTCATCGCCGGGAGCTCACCCACCAGCTTCTTGAAACTCTTGGCATCGAGCACGCCGACAGTCGCCGCGCTCGCGGTGACGACGTCGGCGTTGCGCGGAGCTGGATCGAGCACAGCGAGCTCACCGAACCAGTCGCCGGCTTCGAGGGTGGCGATCCGGCGACCGTTGCGACTGACCTTCGCCACTCCGTCGATCAAGACGTAGAAGGTGTCCCCCGCCTCGCCCTGACGGACCAGCATCACGCCCTCGGCCACGTCGTGCACGCCGAGCGCCTTGGCCACGATCTTGCGCTCCTTCGCAGAGAGCTGCGAGAAGAGCGGCACCGCACTCAGATGCGCGGCGATGTCGTCGATTTTTGTCATGAGATCCTCCGGGATCAGACGGTGACAGGAAGGGCGACAAGGCCCCGCAACACGAAACGACCGTTGTAGTGCAGCGTGTCGGTGGCAAGCGACAGGTTCGGGAACCGGCGCACCAGCGCCGGGATCGCACTCCGTCCTTCGAGCCGAGCGAGTGACGCACCGAGACAATGGTGCACACCGCTACCGAACGACGTGTGGGCCGCGGCATTGGCACGCCCGAGGTCGAGCTCGTCGGCGGTTGGGCCCCACTTCTCCGGATCGCGATTCGCGGCGGCGAGGCACGTCATCAGGAACGACCCGTTCGTGATCTCCACCCCGCCAATGTCGAAGTCGCTGGTGGCGATGCGCCCCGAGAACTGCACCGGTGGGTCGTACCGGAGTAGCTCGTCGACCGCGTTCTGGTCCAGCCCGGGATCGTTCCGCAACCGATCCGCCTGCTCCGGGTTGCGCAGCAGTGCGAGTACGCCATTGCCGATGAGGTTGACGGTCGTCTCGTGGCCGGCGACGTACAGGAGGATCACCTGATCGATGAGTTCCTGTTCGTCGAGCATGTCGCCGTGGTCTTCGGCCGCAATCAGCGCGCTCAGGAGATCGTCGCCGGGACGCGCTCGCTTCGCTTCGATCACCTCGAGGACGTACTCGGTCATGGCGTCACCGGCGACGAGCGCGGCCTCGAACTGTTCCATCGAGAAGATCGGATCCAGCGTGGTGACCAGCGCCGCGGACCACTGACGGAGTTCCTCGCGCCGATCAACCGGCATGCCGAGCATCTCGGAGATCACCGTGAACGGCAACGGGAAGGCGAGATCCGCGATCACATCCATTCCACCGTCGGCCTCGGCGCGATCCAAGGCGGCGTCGACGAGCCGTCGACACAGTGGCGCGAGACCGTCGATCGTCTTCGGCGTGAAGGCTTTCGCAACCAGTCGACGCAACCGGTCGTGGTCGGGCGGGTCGAGGTTGAGCATCGTCCGGCTGCCCCGGCTGCGATCCCCGGCTTTGGCGATCATCTCTTCTTGCATCGGCATGGTGATCAAGGCATTGCGCTGCTCGACGCTGAGGGTCGAGTCCCGCAGCACGCGCACGACGTCCTCATACCGAGTGAGCAGGACCGGCCCGAAGTCCATGCGCGCCACAGGTGACGACGTCCGCAGCGCCGCGTAGTGCGGGTAGGGATTCCGAGGGAAGTCGGGATCGAACGGATTGAACGCGATCACCGGAGCACTCATGTGCGGCGAGGCTAGGGCTCCGCCGGGCGCTCTGGCAGCGTGGCTCTGGTCACGTTCTCTACCGGGCGGTTCTCCGGGACGATGATCGTGGGCCACTGACGTTCGGGTCGTTCCTCACGAACCACCGCAGTCGGGCACGATCACCTTTACCGGCGGCCAGACCAATCCGCGTGGATCGTCCGGGGCGGCTCGGCAGCGGAGTTCCGTCGTCGTAGAGACCGAGGGGTCCGCGCATCAGATCGAGGCCGTCATCGTCTCGACCGAGCCCGAACGCGGACGCGAGCCGCGCGGGCCCAGCAAGCAGGTCTCGGTCCCGGCGCGCCGCCGGACGCCGGGTGCGCATCAACTCGAGGCCCTCGATCGGTGCGGCGGCCCGGAGGAGCACCGCGCCGGCGTCGTCGAGCGGTGAACCCGCCACGACGTTGGCGCAGTGGTGCATGCCGTAGGTGAAGTACACGTAGAGATGGCCGGGCGGACTGAACATCGTGGCGTTCCGGGCCGTCTTCCCCCGAAACGCATGACTCGCCAGATCAGTCGACCCGCAATAGGCCTCGACCTCGACGATGCGGGCGACGAGTCTCTCGCCGTCGCGCGTCGAGACCAGGAGCTTGTTCAGCAGATCCGGCGCGAGGTCTTCGGGCGCCCGATCGAAGAACGCGCGCGTCAGCCGGCGAGCCATCGCTCCTCGTGGGCCAGGAGCGCACGGACGGCGCGCAGCTGGGCGGTCAACGGTGCCGGCCCGGCTCCGCCCGGGGTGGTGCGGTGCGCGACCGCGGCACCCGGTTGCAACCGCGCCACGGCGGCATCGCCGAGGCGCGCGTCGGCGGCCACGAGATCCACGAGCGCGGCCTCACCGCCGATGGCGCGCCGGACGAGGTCGCCCACCACGGCGTGCGCATCCCGAAACGGCATGCCGCCCTCAACAAGGAACTCGGCCAGATCGGTCGCGCCGAGGTACGGGCTCTCGGCGCCAATGCGCATTACATCGCGCTCGAAGGTGATCGCATCGAACAGGCCGGTGAGCGCACGCACCGACGCGATCACCGTGTCGACCGCGTCGAAGAGTGGTTCCTTGTCCTCCTGCAGATCGCGGTTGTACGCGAGCGGCAGTCCCTTGAGCGTGGCGAGCAGGCCGGCGAGATCGCCGATCACGCGGCCGGCCTTCCCGCGTACCAACTCGGCGACATCGGGGTTCTTCTTCTGCGGCAGCATCGACGATCCGGTGGCGTACGCGTCCGGGAGGGTCACGAAACCGAACTCGGTGCTCGACCACAGGACGATCTCTTCCCCGAGACGCGACAGGTGCACCTGACCCAGCGCGGCGGCGAAGACGGCTTCCGCGACGAAGTCCCGGTCCGAGACCGCGTCGAGTGAGTTCTCGAAACGAGACGCGAACCCGAGGAGTGATGCGGTGTGGTCCGGGTCCAACGGGAGACTCGACCCGGCCAATGCTCCGGCCCCGAGCGGCGACACGTCGGCGGCCGTGCGGACTCGCTCCCACCGTTCGATGTCACGGCCGAGCGCCCAGACGTGCGCGAGCAGATGATGGGCGAGCAGGACCGGCTGAGCGTGTTGCAGATGGGTATAGCCGGGAAGCGCGATCGACTCCCCCGCTTCCTCGGCGCGGCGGACCAGTACCGATTGGAAATCGTGCAGGGCGCGCACCACCTCCGTGGCGGCCTGCTTGGTCCACAAGCGCAGATCGGTCGCGACCTGGTCATTGCGGCTGCGGCCAGTGTGCAGCTTGGCGCCGGCCGGGCCCGCGAGTTCGGTGACCCGGCGTTCGACCGCGGTGTGAATGTCCTCGTCGGTCGGAGCGAACTCGAACGTCCCGGCCTCGAGCTCCGCGGCCACGGCGTCGAGCGCCCCGAGGACAGTGTTCCGTTCGTCATCGGTGAGGATCCCGACGGCGCACAACATCGTCACGTGGGCGCGCGAGCCTTCGATGTCCTGGGGCGCGAGCCGCTGGTCGAAGCCGATGCTCACCGACAACGCCATCAACGCGTCCGCGGGACCGTCGGAGAACCGCCCGTGCCACAGCGTCTTCCCGTCAGCGGCGTCGCTCACGAGATGCTCACGACTGGCGATTCGGTGCGGGCACCGCGGGTTCTTCGACGCGCTGGCGCTTGGACCACGTCTCCACCGAAAGCCCCCAGAGCCGCACGAACCCGGCGGCATCCTCGTGGCGGAACGCGTCGTCGGATTCGTAGGTCGCAAGGCGGTAGTCGTAGAGGCCGCGTTCGGCGCGGCGACCGACCACCACACACTGGCCCGGCTGGAGCTGCAGGCGGACTTCACCCGTCACGTGCTTCTGGGTCGACTCGATGAACGCGTCGAATGCTTCGCGCAGCGGCGAGTACCACAGGCCGTCGTAGACCGTCTCGGCCCAACGCGTTTCGAGGCGACTCTTCTCGCGCATCACATCGCGTTCGAGGGTGATCGATTCGAGATCGGCGTGGGCAAGGATCAACGCCAGCGCCCCCGGACACTCATAGACCTCACGGCTCTTGATCCCGACGCGCCGGTTCTCCACCATGTCGACCCGGCCGAAGCCGTACGCACCGACCATCGCGTCCAACTCGGGCAACATCAGGTGCAACGGCGTGGGGACACCGTCGAGCGTCACCGGCGTGCCGCGTTCGAAACCGATGACGCACTCGAGAATGTCCTTGGGCGCATCCGCGACCGCGCTCGTACGTTCGTAGATGTCGTCGGGCGGCGCGTTCCACGGGTCTTCCATCGCTCCACACTCGACCGCCCGACCGACGATGTTCTCGTCGACCGAATACGGCTTCTCCAACGACGCGGTGATCGGGATGCCGAATCGTTTCGCGTAGGCGATCGAATCCGCCCGACTGAACCCCCAGACCCGAACCGGCGCGAGGACTTCGAGATCGGGAGCGAGGGTCCGCAGGCTCACTTCGAACCGAACCTGGTCGTTGCCCTTCCCCGTACATCCATGGGCGACGGCATCGGCGTTGACATCGCGCGCCGTGGCCACGAGATGACGGGTGATGACCGGGCGAGACAGGGACGACACCAACGGGTACTTGCCTTCGTACAGCGCGTTGGCCTTGATCGCGTTCGCCACGTACCGGGACGCGTACTCCTCCCGTGCGTCCACGACGCGCGCCTCGATCGCACCCGCACTGAGCGCACGCTGTTTGATCGCGTCCCAGTACGCCGCGTCAGCATGGGGCTCCTGCCCGACGTCGACCGCGAGGGCGACGACCTCATAGCCCCACTCTTCTTGGATCCACTTCACCGCGACCGAGGTGTCGAGGCCACCCGAATACGCAAGAACCAACCGCTTGGTCGTCATCGTTCCGATCTCCGTTCGTCGGCGCCGGTCCCGGCGCGCATCGGGTTCACAAGCCGGCCAATCCCGCGAGGCGCGAGGCGACGGCGGAGCCGCCGACGTTGTCCGCGCACACCAGGATCAAGGTGTCGTCGCCAGCGACGGTGCCGAGCACATCGGGATAGCCGGCGCGGTCGAGCGCGGAACCGATCACATGGGCCGAACCGGGCGAGGTTCGCAACACGACGAGGTTCGCCGAATGCGCGACGTCCACCACGAACTCGCCCATGACTCGCCGCAGATGATCGTCCGGGCTCGCGGCGTCCTTCGAATGTTCGGGCACGGCGTAGGCGGTCGCACCGCCGGGGATGCGCACTTTGACCGCACCGAGATCCTCGAGGTCGCGACTCACGGTGGCCTGGGTCGCGACGACGCCCTCGGACGCCAACATCTCGACGATCTGGCCCTGACTCGAGATCGCCTGTTCTTCGAGGAGGCGAGCAATTCGGTGTTGTCGTTGCGGCTTGCCGAGTGTTGCCATCAGACCTTTGCCTCCATCAAGAACGCAAACAGCGCCCGCGCCGCGTGCATGCGATTCGCCGCTTGCTCCCAGACCGCGCTCGCAGGACCGTCGATCACGGACGCTGCCACCTCGTCGCCGCGATGCGCGGGCAGGCAGTGGAGGAAGTGCGCGTCCGGCCCGGCAGCGGCCATCAACGCGTCGTCGACCTGCCACCCCCGGAACGCTTCGTGGCGGATTTCGGCCTCCGCCTCTTCGCCCATCGAGGTCCAGGTGTCCGTGTAGATCACATCCACACCCTTGACCGCCTCGTGCGGATCGCTGATCAGTTCCACGACGCCGCCAAGATTGCGCGCCCGATCCACGACGAGATCGTCGAGTTCGTACCCGACGGGCGAACTCACGATCAGTTCCAGCCCGGTGAGCGCGGCGCCGAACGCCAGCGACGCGGCGACGTTGTTGCCGTCGCCCACGTACGCCACCCGCCGACCTTCGAGCGCTCCGAGCAACTCCCGAATCGTCAACAGGTCCGCCAGGGCCTGGCACGGATGCGCGCGATCGGAGAGCAGGTTCACGATCGGGATGTCGACGGCCGCGGCCATGCGTTCCAACACCGTGTGGTCGAAGACGCGCGCCGCGAGAATCGCGTGAAACGACGCGAGTGTGCGCGCGACGTCCTCGGCGGACTCTCGACGGTCGATGCTGATCTCGTCCTGACGGATCGTGACGGGATGCCCGCCGAGGCCGACCACCGCCATCTCGCCACTATTGCGGGTCCGCGCCGACGGCTTCTCGAACACGAGGGCGACCCCCTTGCCCGCGAGCACGGGGCGGATCAATGACGGGTCCGCCTTCCACGCGACCATCGTGTCCAAGAGGGTCGCGAGTTCGGCGTGTGAGAGTTCGTCGATCTCGAGGAAGTCACGTTTCGATTCGGTCATGGGGTCAGCACTCCTCGCAGGATCTCGATGGCGGTGTCGATGTCGGCGTCGGTCACCAGCAGGGGTGGCGCAAGGCGCAGCGACGTCGGTGTGACTGCGTTGAGCACGAGGCCGCGTTCGAGACACGTCGCCGCGACGTCGCCCGCCACGATCCCCTCGGCCAACTCCGCGGCAACGAGCAGTCCGACGCCGCGCACGTCGACCACGCTCGGCAGGGTGCGCAATCCGTCCATCAATCGTTTGCCTTGTTCCTGCGCTCGGCGCGGGACGTTCTCCTGCTCCATGACGTCGAGGACGGCAAGGGCAGCACGCGCCGCCAACGGTTGGCCACCGAACGTGGTGGCGTGATCACCGGGCTTGAACGCCGCGGCGACCTCGCGTCGGGCCCAACACGCGCCGATGGGCATGCCGTTCCCGAGCGCCTTGGCCAGCGTGACCACATCGGGTCGCACGTCCTCACCGTGCTCAAACCCGAACCAGCGGCCGGTGCGGCCCAACCCGGTCTGGACCTCGTCGATCATCAGGATCGCCTCGCGTTCGTCGCAGAGCGCGCGTACCGCTTCCAGGTAGCCGGGGGGCGCGGGTTGCACGCCGCCCTCGCCTTGAACCGGCTCGAGGAGGACCGCGCAGACGCGCTCGTCCATCGCCGCGGCCAGGGCATCGACGTTCGCGAACTCGACCTGACGGAATCCGGTCGGCAGCGGCTGGAACGTCTCCTGCTTCTGCGGCTGACCGGTCGCGGCCAGCGTCGTCAACGTGCGCCCGTGGAACGAGTTGTACGCGGACAGGATGTGGAACCGCTCGGGGCCGCCGTGGGACTGGCCGTAGCGGCGCGCGAGTTTGATCGCGCACTCGTTGGCCTCGGCTCCGGAGTTGGCGAAGAACACCTGCCCCGCAGTTCCCGTTGCCGAAGTGAGCAGGAGATCGAGGCGTTCCGCGAGCTGCGGCTGGCACTCGTTGAGGTACAGATTGGAGACGTGCAGCAGGGTGCGCGCCTGCTCCGCGATCGCGTCCGCCACGACCGGGTGGGCATGACCCAATGACACGGTCGCGAGTCCGGCGAGGAAGTCCACGTACTCCTTCCCCTCAGAGTCCCAGAGCCGTGTTCCTTCACCGCGCACGAACGCGACGGGTTGGCGGCCGTAGGTCTGCATGACGTGCTCGTGATCGAGCTTCCAGAGTTCGTCGTAGTTCACGTCACTGCCCCTGTCATCCCAATCTCGCCGCTGACCATGGTGCCGATGCCTTCGCGGGTGAAGAACTCGAGCAGGAGCGCATGCGGAACGCGACCGTCGAGAATGTGGGCGCGGCTCACACCGTTGCGGAGGGCCCGCACGCAGGAGGTCAGCTTCGGGATCATCCCGGCGCTGGCGCCACCGTCGGCGATCAGGGCTTCGAGACCGTCGGCGTCGATCTGGGCGATCAAGGAATCTTCGTCCGGGAAGTTCGCGTACACCCCCTCGACATCGGTGAGGTAGACGAGCTTCTCCGCACCGAGCGCCTCGGCGATGGCGCCGGCGACGGCATCCGCGTTCACGTTGTAGGCCTGTCCGGACTCGTCCATGCCGATCGTCGCGATGACAGGGATGAGTTCCTCCCGTAACAGTCGATGCAAGATCGACGGATCGATCGCCGTGACGTCACCGACGAAGCCGAGGCGCGGATCACGCTGCTCCACCGCGATGAGGCCGGCGTCCTCACCGGAGAGGCCGACCGCGTACGAGCCGTGTTGGTTCAGCGAGACCACGACGTCGCGGTTGACCTTGCCGACGAGGGCCATTCGGGCGATGTCGACGGTCTCGGCGTCGGTGACCCGATGGCCGTCGATGAACTCGGGCTCCTTGCCGAGACGCTGCATGAGATCGGTGATCTGGGGACCGCCGCCGTGCACCACGACCGGGTTCATCCCGACGAGCCGCATGAGCACCACATCCTGCGCGAAGTGATCCGCCAACTCGGCCGAGTCCATCGCATGACCGCCGTACTTGATGACGACGGTCTTGCCACTGAACTCGCGGATGTAGGGCATCGCCTCCGCCAGAATGTGCGCCTTCGCCTCCGCATCCGCCCGCCTCTGGTCAGTCACGACGTGCCTCTGTTTTCGTCGATGTAGGCGTGGGAGAGGTCGGTGAAGAGCATGGTCGCCTCGCCGTGGCCGGCCTGGAGATCGCAGACGACCTCGATGTCGGTCTCGGCCATCACCGCCGCGAGCGCGCTCGCCCCCGTGCCCGCGTCGATGCCGTTGCGACACGCGACGACACCGTTGTAGGTGATGGTGATCGTCTCCGGGTCGAACCCCGCGCCGCTCGCTCCGAGCTCGGACAGGATGCGGCCCCAGTAAGGATCTTCTCCGTTGAACGAACACTGCACGAGTTGCGAGCCGGCAACGCCGCGCGCGGCACGGCGCGCCTCCTCCACCGTGCGCGCCCCGCGCACCTGCAGCCGGACGATCTTCGTCGCCCCTTCGGCATCACGGGCCATCTGCTCCGCCAGTGAACCGCACACATCCGTCAGCGCATCGGTGAGTGCGTGGACCTCGGCACGGCTGGACACCATGACTCCCGACGCGCCACTCGCGAGCACGAGCACGGTGTCGTTGGTGCTCATCGAGCCGTCGACGAGCAGCTGATTGAACGTGCTCGCGACCGCTTCGCCGAGAGCGGCCTGCAGCACCGCCGGATCCACCTCGACGTCGGTGGTGAGCGCCGCCAACATCGTGGCCATCGCGGGCGAGAGCATGGCCGCGCCTTTGGCGAGACCACCGACGACTGCGGTCGTCGCGCCGACCGACGCCGTCGCCTCTTTCCGTACCGTGTCGGTCGTGAGGATCGCGTCGGCCGCTGCGGTTCCGCCGTTCAGGTTGCGGCACAGATCGGGGATCCCCGTCTCCAGCGCGGCCATCGGCATGACGTACCCGATGAGTCCGGTCGAGCAGACGAGCACGTCGGTGGCATCACACCCGAGGCCGGCGCCGGTGAGCTCCGCCATCCGGCGGGCATCGACCCGACCCTGCTCCCCCGTCGCCGCGTTCGCGTTGCCCGACGACAGGACGATCGCCGCCGCCTGACCGTTG
>JANLTQ010000167.1:0-1714 GCA_031363005.1 Acidimicrobiia bacterium
GAACAATTTAATTCCCACCTGCGTATCGGTGACATCCACTTTGAAAAACGCACGTACCAGGCGTTGAAAACACCAGCTCAGAATCCGCCTGAACATGGGGTACTCAATTTTACTTTGTGGATGGCGTTTGGATCCCACGACTATGTCCGCCTGGTAGAGCGACATTAGGCCGACAAAGATGCGGATTTCGCGGGGATGAATTTCCATTCCGCCATCGATAAATAAAACGTAATCGCCCGTCGCTTCTTTTAAGCCCGCGCGCACGGCGTGACCCCCCGTCGGATCGTCGCGACCGGGGGAGGGACGCGAGTCGACGAATGGGTCCAGGCCCTCGCGGATTGCACTGGTCTGCCCGTGCAGTGCACCAAGGTGCCCGAGGGCGCGGCGCTCGGGTCGGCCTTCCTCGCCCGACTCGCGGCGGGGCTCGAAGACGGACAGATGACCGACGCGCGCCGCTGGGCCCGATCCGGACGCGTGATCGACCCCGACCCCCGCTGGATCGAAGCGCTGGACCGGCGGTACGAACGGTTCCTGGCGCTGTCGGGCGACCGACCCACGTAGTCCCGACGCTGCGTCGGTGCTTCGGAGGCACCCGGAGCCGGCAACTGAGGTTCTAAGGTGACACGCATGTCAGGTCGTGGAACTGCCACTCCATTCGATCCGATGGCGCAGTTCACCGGGGTCGCGGGCGACGTTCGTGATCCGTACCCTGAGTTCCACGCCAAGCGGCGCACGCGGCCCGTCGAACTCATCGACGACGGCAGTTACGAGATCTACCCCTACGAGTTGGTCTCGCAGGTCATGCGGGACAACGTGACGTTCCCCTCCGGTTCGATCCGCGAAATGATGAGCGTGGTCATGGGTCCGTATCCCCTCGTCGGGATGGACGAGCCCGAACATCGGCGGCTCCGCGCGTTGGTGGCGCAGGCGTTCCGGCAGCGGACGCTCGCGCATTGGGATCAGGAGCTGGTCGTCCCAGTGGTCGATGACATGATCGACGGGTTCGCGGCGCGCGGTGAGGCGGACCTTGTGAGCGAGTTCACCTACCACTACCCCGCGCAGGTCATCGCGGCGATCCTCGGCCTGCCGCGCGAAGACCATGCGTTCTTTCATCCGCGCGCACTGGCGGTGATCAACGTCGCGGTACGACCCGAGGAAGGGATTCTCGCGAGCGAAGAACTCCGTGAGTACTTCGCCGGGATCATGGAGGAGCGCCGCGCCCATCCCGGTACCGACATCATCAGTGAACTCACCGTCGCCGAACTCGACGGTGAACGCCTCGGCGACGAGGAGATCTTCTCGTTCCTGCGACTGCTGCTGCCCGCCGGGGCCGAGACCACCTACCGCGCCACCGGCAGTTTTCTCCACGGTCTTCTGTCGAATCCCGAGCAGTTCGATGCCGTGCGCGCGGATCGATCTCTGATGCCCCAGGCCATCGAGGAGTCGATCCGGTGGGAGGGACCGCTGCTCATCACGTCGCGCGAGTGTGCAACGGACACCGAGATCGCCGGCACGGTGATCCCGAAGGGCGGCTTCGTGACGGTCAACATCGGATCCGCCAACCACGATGAGACGCGGTGGGATCGCCCGGACGACTTCGACATCTTCCGCGAGCCTCAACCGCACATCGCGTTCGGACACGGCGTCCACATGTGTCTCGGGATCCACCTGGCGCGCATGGAGATGGCGACGGCGGTGAACCGGCTGTTGGATC
>JANLTQ010000171.1:0-3464 GCA_031363005.1 Acidimicrobiia bacterium
AAGCGGTGCAAGAAGGCCCGCGGTTCTTCGACATGCGCGCGCCGGAGATCACTGCGGCGGCAGTCGGGGCGTTATCTGTACCCGAAGTGATGCTGGCAATCGATGAGATCTGAGCGGGTAAGACCCGGATCGCATCGATGCCCGTTTACAAGGTGCCCGATGCGATCCGCGCGATCCTCTCCGCGCAGATCACCGAGGCAGTCCAGCGGCTTCTCCGGCGATGGGACCACACGGGCGTTCTTGCGGCCCAAGTCGATCTCGACCGTCCGTAACGGCGGTAGCGTCACGCCCGATGCGTGAGTGCGCGGCGGGGCGAACAGCGTTCTTCGATGGCCGGTGGACTGAGGTCTGTCCAAGCCACGCCCGCCACTCGATCGGATCGCCCAGCCGCGATCCGATCTGGCTGTGTGATGCTCATTTCGAGCAGGTCAACGAAGCGGGCCTCGTCAACGAGGCGTACATAGCCGAGGATGACTTCCGGAAACGCGAGCGACAACGCACCGCAGCGCCCAAACGAATCCGCTGGTTCCGTCGGAATCATTCAAACTGAGCCACTACCGACGGACTCATGTCAGACCCGCGCCGCGCCACTTCCTTGGTGACCCAGTTCGACCAGCGTGATCTTCCCGTCCGTGACGTCGACGACGGTACGCGAGCAGTGCGCAGGCCGGAAGCACAGCACCCGGTCGTCGCCCGTCGCCGCGCCGACGACGGCGTTGATGGCGAGGAAATGGGACACGACAATCGTGTCGGTGGTGATTGTCCGAATCGCGCCGAGCACCCGAGCTCGGAAGGGACCCATGACGTCCGGCGCGTCGGCACCGGTGCCGGCCATCAGCGACCGCAGCCAGGACCCGTGGTCGGGCTGCGGGTCCGCCGGAGCCACGAGTTCACCGATCCCGTTCTCGACCACCGGCTCGACGCCCCAATGTGCGGTCAGCGGCGCGGCCGTCTCGCGCGTTCGGCGCAGCGGCGACACGATCACCGGAAGCGGCCCGAGCGGAGCGAGGAGTTCCGCCACCGCGCGAGCTTGCGCATGGCCGAGTTCATCGAGGCCCGGATCCGGATCCTGTCCCCAGGTCCCGTCGGGTTGTCCGTGACGCACCAGCACCACGCGCGCGACCATTCGGGTCAAGAAGGCGCGTTGGGATCGGCCGAGCCGTATCCGGGCTGTCCGGCCTCAGCCCACTCCCCCATGAACGCGAAGAACTTCTCGCCGAACGGGTCATCCCCCCGCAGCGGCAGCGTGCCGCGACGAATGGTCCAATCCATCGGTGCGTACTCGACCGCGCGCTCGAAGTGGACTTCGGCCCGTTCCCCGTGGCCCTCGCGTGCGAGATAGGCACCGACGCGGCGCTCCAGGCGGGCGAGTTGTTCGTCGTCGGTCGGCAGCATGATCTGCTCGCGGCCCGTCGGCTCCGGGAGCGCACCGGTGCGCACCCACGCGCGCAGCTGATCGTGATGCACCGACGAGTCGATATTGGTGAAGTCTCGGAACATGTCATCACCTGGCGCGATGACCGGCGGACGCGCGATCCGATTGTCCTCGTCGATCCAGATGACCGTCGGGACGTTGTAGATGCCGTACAACTCGCCGAGCAGGTGCTCGCGGTCGAGCACCATCGGGAAGGTCGGGCGAGGATCGGCTGCGTCCACCCATTCCTTGGCGATCTCGATCGAGTCGTCGAAGGCAACGCCGACGATGGCCAGACCCTCGGGACCGAGTTCAGTACTGAGACGCTGCCAGACCGGCAGGTCGTAGCGACAACCTCACCAGGACGACCACGCGAGCAGCAACTTCTTCCGCTGACCGAGCGACGAGAACGTGAACGTGCCGCCGTCGATCTGGGGCAACGTGAAGTCCGGAGCGATCCCCGCTGCGATCGGTCCTTGGCGTTCCGAGGACCGCTCCCCGATCGCGATCACACCCGACTCGACGTCGACCACTGCGGGACGGCCGAGCGCGGCGGCGAATCGTTCTGCGTCGACTTCGCCGTCGACCACCAGTTGGTCGTCTCGTACCGGCACACACACGTCGCCCTGGCACAAACCTTCGGGCTTGAGCGTCCACCCGGTGAGTTCGGCAAGTCCGTCGGCAGCGAGGAGCACACGTGCACCGTCAGTCCGACCTTCGGCCGGGCGCGGGCCGTACTCGGCGTCGAGATACGTCACAGCAGTCATGCCCGCCACCTTACGAGCCGAGCCGCTCGGCGAGGGCCACGATGATCCCGCCCGGACCACGGACGTACGCCATCAGCCACGCGTTCTCATATCGACCAACACCGCCGACGAGGCCGTAACCGTCTGCGGCAAGCCGATCAACCTCAGCTTGGAGGTCGTCGACTTCGAATGCGACGCTGCGGAACCCGAGCTCGTTGGCCATGGCGGTCGGGGAACCCGGACCGTTGTCCGGTCGAATGAAACTCGAGAGCTCAACCGCCGTACCGCCACCGGGCGGGCGAAGCATGACGATCTCGGTGCGGGAGTTCGGAATGCCGCAGACGGTGTCTATGAACTCGCCTTCGACGAACGACCTGCCCTCGATCTCGAGCCCGAGGCCCACGAAGAATGCCGCGGCGGCATCGAGGTCCGCCACGGTGATGCCGACGTGATCGAAAGCTCGGAGTTGACCCATCAGACCCACTCTCCCTGGAACCGCTCGGCCAACGGTCGACACTAGTGACGAGGACAGAAAACGTCGCCGCTCTTTCTCCGCGCCCAGATCATCCGGCGCGGTTACGGGCCGGCGCGGTCGAACTCGGAGGGTTCGAGGTCGGGGATCTGGTGTTCGAGTGTTGGGCAGACTTCGGTTCCGTCTTCTCGGAAGACGCGGAAGGTGATCTGGTTCCAGACGATCTGCCAGTCGGGATGTCGATGCAAGAAGTGGTGATGTCGACTGCACAAGAGGACACCGTTCGCGTAGCTCGTCTCACCACCGTGTTCCCAATATTTGACGTGGTGGGCTTCACACCATCCGGGAGGGATCTCACATCCCGGCCACCGGCAATGCTGATCCCGCGCGGCGATCCGGCGCCGTAACCATCGTGGGTAGGTCCGCGTTTCGGTACCGACGTTCACCGGCTTCGAGTCCGGACCGAGGATCATCCTGCTGATCGTGCAATCACACAAGAGGGTTTCGACGTCGGTGGGGTCGAGGGTTCCGATGAACGCCCCATCGATCTGTCCGAACCGGACGAACGCTTCACGGTTCAGGTGGGCGAGGAACGTCGCCCAATCAATCACGACCGTCGCACTCGGTGATGCCATCACCCCGTTGTTCTTGTCTGCACCCATCGCGACGCGACAGAGGCGGGCGAGACCATCGGCGCGGCGTTGCGCCAGGGTCCGATCATCGCCTTCTGACGGTTCGTCGGTGAAGGTGTCGAGGGCGGTGTAGATCGTCTCACCGGTCAGACCACCGACATCTGCGTCCATCGCGAGTCGTCCACCGACCATCGACGCGT
>JANLTQ010000178.1:0-1843 GCA_031363005.1 Acidimicrobiia bacterium
GTTCTGCAACACCCGAAGAATCCTGTCGATCCCTACAGGACCTGCTTGCACGCCGCCAATGATGAAGCGGAGCTGCGATACCGACGGTTGAACATCGCGACCTTTGTGCGCTCGTCCACCGATCACGTGGATGAGCGCTCAAAGGTCGGCGCGTCCTCGCCGCGACCGACAACGACCGGGTCAGGAGTCGAGGAACCGACGCATGCAGACCCGGGTCGCGGGGTCGAGACCGTGGGCGGCTTCCTCGGCAATCAGCGAGCGCAGCTCCGGGCCGATCTCGGACTCCGCGAGCGCGTCGAAACCCAGGTGGCGGTACAGCGGCGCGTTCCACGGCACGTCCACGAACGTCGTGAGTGTGATCGCCGTCCGTCCAGATTCGAGTGCCCACTGCTCGACCACATCCATGAGCGCACGCCCGACGCCGTGACCTTGGTAGTCGGGGAGCACACTGACCTGCTCGATGTGCGCATCGCCGTCGACCACATCCACGACCACGTACCCGATCGGCTGATCGTCGGAGTCCACTGCGACCCAGCTCCGGCCAGCGCGTTCGTAGGCCGCGAGCTCGTCGACGGAGAACGGATCGTGGTCCGCAACGGCGGCGTACGCCGTCAGACGAAACTGCTCGCCCGCCAGAAGCTCGATCTCTTGGAGCCGGGGTGCATCTGTCGGCAGCGCCACGCGGACTTGAGCCGTGCTCACACGTCGGGGAAGCAGGCTTGGATGCCGAGCTGGTGCAGGCCTCGGAGATCACCGTCCCCATAGTTGCGCACGGTCGGCTGTTCCTCGGCGTACATGAGCTGTGAACGGTCGGGAACATGATCCAACCCGACGACGTGACCGAGCTCGTGGAGGATCACCGCACGCACGAGGTCGCGACTCGCATCCGAGGAAAGTTGGTCCCGGTCGAGGACGAGCTGGCCACTGATGTTGACGAACCGATTCGCCTCGATCGAGATCGCCTGCGCGCCGCCAATGCCGGCGACGCTGCCGGCCAGCGTCGGATAGTTCCGCTCGTCACGCCACGCGATCAACACCGGCGCCCACCGGTCCCCGTAGCGGTCAGGTTGATACGCGACACGATCGGTGCGCGGCGTCTCGGTGGTCGTCGCGTCCTCGAGGAAGCGCAACCCGGTCGCACGCGAGACGCGCGCGATCGCATCGCGCACGAGCGCGCGGCCGTCGGACGGTGCACCGGAAACATTGACGGCGTAGTGGACGGGCCGGCACGGATCGAACGCCACCGGCGTGGCGCGATCGCCACGTTGCGTGCGGACGAACCGGTATCCACCGCGGCCTTTGGGTGCAGCGGCCGGTCTCCCGAGGGGCGCCGACGATTCTTCCGACGACGCCGACGGCCGCTCCGTAAGGCTCGACACCGTGGACCGGCTCTGGGCAGGATCGGCCACGGGAGTGCTGGCGGTCGGCGAACTCGTGCGCGAATAGTTCTGATAGCTCCAGACCAACGCGAACAGCACGAGCAGCGCAACGGCCGGGCGCCACGACCGGCGAGACCGGGTGGGACCAACGGGGGCAGGGTCGAAGACGTCCACCGGGATCGAGTGTCGAGCCCGAGGCCGCTCGCTGGAACCCCAGAGTTGACCGTCGAAGTAGCGCTCGCCCTGACCGGTCGCGCTCCACGGATCGGGATACCAGCCCGGCGCGCCCGGCGACTCCGGCATCTGATGCTTGGGTCCCGCCACGGCCGCAGGATATTCGCGTCGGGAGCACCCCTCGCATCACTACGTGCTGATGCGGGTAACCACGTGCTCGAGGGCGGCGCGCTCGGGAAGGCCGAACGCTCGAGCGCGGATCACGCCGGCCCGGTCGATGAAGAAGGTCT
>JANLTQ010000197.1:0-8837 GCA_031363005.1 Acidimicrobiia bacterium
ACGAGCACGACGTCGTGGAGGTCCAGACCCTCGATCACCGTACGGACATCGGCTCCGAGGTTCTCGATGGTGTGGCCGCTGTCGCCGACGGTCGACTCACCGTGCCCGCGATGATCGAAGGCGACCACCCGAAAGCCGGTCGCGCTCAACCCCGTCAGCTGCTTCGCCCACGTCCGGACCGAGAGGATGACACCGTGCGACAGCACGATGACCGGACCCTCGCCCTTCTCCACGACGAAGATCTCGCCGCCGTCGTGTGAAGGCAATCGGTACGAGCGGTCGTACTCCGCCACGATCGGCGTATCGACGCCCGGATCTTCTTGACGACGCAGTCGTCGTGCGACCGTCTTCTCGGCGGCGAAGCCCACCCCGACCAAGCCGCTGATGGCCCCGATCGCGAGTGCCGCTCGTTTCCACCCACTCACGATAAATACCGCCGGGGGACGCGGGGGCCAATGCTGCACACGATCTCATATCCGATGGTTCCGAGGCGTTCGGCCCACTCTTCGGCAGTCACGGAACCGCTCCCGTCCTGTCCCAGGAAGGTGACGACGTCACCCACCTCCACTGGCTCGTCACCGACGTCGATGAGCAGCTGATCCATGGTCACGGTTCCCGCCATCGGGAATCGCCGGCCGTGGAGGAGCACCTCAGCACCGGCGGCTCCGAGGTTGCGGGGCACGCCGTCGGCGTACCCGATCGGTACCGTCGCAATCGTCGCGTCACGCCCGAGCTCGTACCGAAGTCCGTACGACACTGCGTCACCGCGGTGAAGGCGCTTGACGTACGACACGCGAGAACGCAGCGAGAGCGCCGGGCGAAGCCCGAGATCGGCGCCGATCTCGGGACCGGGTGCCACCCCGTAGATCGCGATTCCGGTCCGCACCATGTCGAACCGCGACGCGGGAAACCCGATCGCCGCAGCCGAGTTGGCCGCGTGCACCACGCCCGGCGTGACTCCCACTGCCGCCAGCGATGCCCGGACCTCAGCAAACCGTTCGAGCTGCCACTCGGTGTACCCCCGCTCGGGCTCGTCGGCGACGGCGAAGTGGGTGCACATCCCTTCGAGGGTGAGCTTGCGGTGACCGGTGATGCGCTGCGCGAGCGCCACCGCGTCGTCCACCGTCGCGCCGACGCGGTGCATACCGGTGTCCACCTTGAGGTGGACGCCGAATGGCGCGTTCCCGGATTCGGTGACCGCCTTCGCGAGCGCGTCGATTCCGGTCTCGGTGTACACGACCGGCGTGAGGGCGCGGCCAACCACCTCGGACGCCGCATCAGGGGCAGGTTCGGAGAGCACGAGGATCGGCGCCGCGATCCCTGCGTCGCGCAGGCGCACGCCTTCCTCCACCAATGCCACGCCCAGCGCACTCGCGCCGGCCTCCAGGGCGGCCTCGGCCACCGGCACCGCGCCGTGTCCGTACGCGTCTGCCTTCACGATCGCCATGACCTCAGCCGGACGCACGAGACCGGCCAACACGCTGACGTTGTGCCGGATGGCGGCGAGGTCGATCTCGACCCACGTGGGTCGGTACGGACTCACGAGCTCCGGGCGAGGAAGCGCACCAAATCGCCGCGTGCCACGATCCCGGCCGGTTTCCCGCCATCGAGGATGACCACGTGGGTGATGTCGGACTCGTGCATCAGCGTCGCCGCATCTTCGACCGTTGCATCCGGCGCGAGGGTCGGGAACTCGGATTCCATGGCACCGCCGACGGTCGCCGCGATGGCCTGACGCAGTTCCTCGTCGTAGCGGCGCACCTGACTCGGCAACGTGAAGTCCACGCCGAGGATCGCGATCGTGGTCGGCACGTGCAATCGCGCCTCGGTAGCGAGGAGATCCTCATCTCGAAGCAGGCCGACCACCATTCCGGAATCGTCGACCACCGGTGCCGCGCCGATCCCGCGCTCGGACAGCAGGTCTGCGGCCTCGGCCAGCGTCTGGTCGGGTCGGAGCACCGCCACGTTGGTGCTCATGATGGATTGCAGCGGCGTGGACGAGGGCATTCATGCCTCCGGGGCAGGGTGGTCGAGGATCTGGCGCAGCGCGGCGGCCGCTCGGACGGGCAAATCGCCGGCCGTCAAACCAGTATGCCCGTCGGGCCCACCGGCCCGACCATGCACGAAGACCCCGGCGGCTGCCGCGTCGAACGGTTTCATACCACTTGCGCAGAACGCGGCGATGATCCCACCGAGGACATCGCCGCTCCCGGCGGTGGCGAGCGCCGGACCACCGGTTGGATTGAGACGAACTCGGCCGTCAGGGTGCGCAGTCACCGTGGTCGGACCTTTGAGCACGACGACGGCGTTCGTTGCCGCGGCGAGTGCGCGAGCCGCCATGACCCGATCGGCGCCCGGCGGACCACCAGTCAGACGCGCGAACTCACCGTCGTGCGGCGTGACGATGGTCGGAGCGGTCCGCGCGAGCAGCAGATCGGCACTGCCTTCGAGCGCGCTCAGCGCGTCGGCATCGATCACCATCGGTCGGTCGAGGGTACCGACCAACTGGCGCACCGCCGCGACGGTGCTGTCCGCGCGGCCCAGACCCGGCCCGAGCACCACACTTCCAAACCGACCGGCGTCTTCGCCGACGGTTCCGGTGCCTGCCTCGGTGAGGACACCGGTGCCGTCGTCGGGAATCTCGCGGGTGATCACCTCGGTCCCGGACGCCTGCGCGGCGGCACGGCCGGGGAGCGCAGCCCACACGATCCCTGCTCCCATTCGCAGGGCCGCGCTCGCAACGAGCAACGGCGCGCCGGTCATCCCGTGACTGCCGCCGATCACCAAGACGCCGGACCGCCATTTGTGGGTCGTGGCATCCAGCGGCGGCATCCAGCTCACCACATCGCCCGCTTCGACGACCGCCGTGCGTTCGCCGTCGGTTCCGAGATCGATGCCGATGTCGGCGACGGTCACCGTCCCCGCCAGCGCGCGACCCGGGTGAAACCACAGGCCGGGTTTGGGCGCGGCGAAGGTCACAGTGTGGTCAGCGCGGACCGCCAGACCGCGTGCTTCGCCCGTGAGCCCGTCGACACCCGACGGGATATCGACGGCGACGACGACCGCGCTCACGTCGGCCATACGCGTCACCAGCTCTGCCGCGATCCCGTCGAGCGCGCCACGGAATCCGGTGCCGTACATCGCGTCGACGATCGCGTTCGCGCGCGCCAAGTTGCGCTCGAGTCCGGCACCGATACGGGTCAGTTCGGCGAGCTCCACGACGTCGACGCGCACGCCCCACTCGCCCAGTGCGGCCGCCGTGATCCGTCCGTCGCCACCGTTGTTGCCCTTGCCGCACACCACCACCACTCGCCGGCCGTAGGTTCCCCCGAGCACCTGCCGCACGCGCCACGCCACGGCTCGACCGGCCCGCTGCATCAGTACGGATTCGGGAGTGCCGCCCGCGATCGTCCGCGCGTCGGCCGCGTGCATCTCCTCGGGAGTCAGCACTGGAATCATCGGCCCGCCTCGAACCCATCGGGAAGGGTCGGTGGTGTCAATGCGACGGCGATGGCCATCGCCATGAAATCCGAATGGGTGATCGTGAGCCGCCAGTCGGTGACACCCTTCTCTGCGGCGATCTCGGCGGCGCGCCCGTGCAAGACCAACTCCGGCTGTCCGGACCTGAGGCGGTGCACTTCGACGTCTCGCAACGCGAACTTCCAGAGGCCGATACCGAGCGCCTTCATCACCGCTTCCTTCGCACCGAACCGCGCCGCGAGACGTGGGGCCGGTTCCTTGAAGCGGTCGGCGTATTCGCGCTCGGCGTCGGAGAACAGCCGGGCTGCGAGCGTCGGTCGACGTTCCAAGGCAAGTCGAAACCGGGGGATCTCCACGAGATCGGTCCCGATCCCGAACACGTTCGTACCCGCGAGGTCGGGCGACGAGCCCACCGCGTTACGAGCGCCAGCGATCGGCGAGCAACGCGATCGGCAGCGTCAGGAGATCCACAACCGGGATCTCGGCGAGGCGCGCGTCGTCGATCTCCGGCTCGGTCTCGGTCACGGCGCCGCGCAACGCCGTGTAGCGATGCCGATATCCGGACAACACGCCGCGCGCGACGTCGGGCGGGAGTCGGTCCGCGAGTTCGAGGTGGAGCAAGGTCAGGCCGACGGTCTGCGTGCCCTTCACCTCCGGAACGATCGCCAGGATGCGGCCGTCGGCGCGACCGCGCGTCACGAACACCTGGCGTTCCGAGGCAACGGTCTGCTTCGTGCCGCGTAGCCGCGGGTCGGTCTCGGCTCGCGACCGCATGGTGGCCGAAATCCCACCGCGATCGAGCACATCGATCGTTGCCTGGGTGGACTCCGGGTCGCCTTCGATCCGGTAGCGAGTGAAGCCGAGCACACGCGCGACCGCGGGATCGAGATCAACCAGGGTTCGCAACACCTTGTAGGTGAGGCCGTCGCGCGGCGTCCCGGCTTCCAACACCGCATGGACCAGTGGAACGTGCAGCAGCGTCTCGTCGGCACGCGAGATACCGACCGTGACCGTCTTCGCCTGATGCTTGATCGCGTCGACGGGTCGGGTGAGCTGTTCGATCGCGCTCGTCAACGCGACGGTGAGATCGTCGGCGACGGTGGCGGGGGTTCCGAGCTTGCCGTGCTCGGTGGAATAGGACTCGAGCGGGACCATCCCGGACGCATACCGGAAGACGCTCGCAACCTGCGCGGCAGTTCCGGCTTCGAGTGAGCCGTCGTAGATGCCGGTGCGCAGGCCGTCGAAGAATCGCCCGGCCGGACCGACCAGCTCATCGGCGAGCGCGTCGAGATTCCCATCGGTGGCGCAGGCTTCGATGGCCGCGCGTGCCTCGCGCAGCGGCAACGCCGTGGCATCGATCGCAAGGGCGGCCTCGTACCCGAAGAGGTGACCCGCCATCGCGCTCAGCACGAACCCGAGCCTCGGATGCACACGCGGGACGGTGATGAGTTCGATCGCCGCGGCGTACCGGTCGTCGTCTTCGGACACCAGCGCGATCGCGGCAGCCTTATGCGCACGAAAGATCGCCAACTCTTTCGCCACGTCGTCCGCAGTCGAGCCGGTCAACCCCACCGCGCAGACGAGGATCAACGGCTCGGAGGACAGGTCGATGTGCTTCTTGTCTTCGGTGCCGTCACACGCGATCGACTTGTAACAGAGCTCAGACAACTTGATCCGGACTTCGTTGGCCGCAATCCGGTTCGCGCCGTTCCCCACGATCGCCCAGTAGCGGCGTTGCGGCGCGTGTGCGTGCGCAGCTCGCGCAATCACTTCTCGCCGGGCGAGCACGGACTCCATCGCGTCAGGCAGCTCCCGCAGCCCCCGCAAGAGATCGTCGGTGCGCTCCGGTACGCCCAACGCCTCGGCGAGTGCCGTTGCGAGCACGAAGCCGGCGGCGACCTGCGCGTAGAACGCCTTGGTGGACGCGACGCTCATCTCCACGTCACGCCCGTCAGCGGTGTAGAGCACCCCGTCCGAGCGGTCGACGAGATCGCTGTTGCGTCGGTTGACGATCGCGATCACCGCCGCGCCGCGAGCGCGTGCCAAATCGACGGTCGTGTTGGTGTCGGTGGTGGTCCCGCTCTGGGAGATCGCCACCACCAGCGTGTCCGTCATGTCAGGCGCGAGTCCGAACCCGGAGAGTTCGGTGGCGAGCGTTGCCTGCACGCGCAACGGATGCGACGGCCCGATCGCGTCGACGAGTGCGGCGGCGAGACTCTGGCCGGCCACCGCCGCGGTTCCCTGTCCGATCACCAGCACGCGATTGATCGCGCCCGCACCGAGCCGCGCCCGGAGTTCGACCGGAATCGTGTCGGCGGCGAGCTCCACGTGGAGCCGGCCATTGCGCTCGATCACCTTGCCCCGCAGGGTCTTGCGGAACGATGCCGGCGATTCGGTCAGTTCCTTCAGGAGGTAGTGCGGGTACGCACCGCGGTCGATGTCGCGCGTCGTGATCTCGGCGTGGGTGAGGTCGGAATCGCGCACCGGCAGTTCCGTGCCGTCGTACGCCAACCGGCGGATGCCGCCGAGTTCGCCCGCGGCGGAGGACTCGAGCACCACGATCTGACCGCGGCTCGCGCTGGGGTTGTCGGGGTTGGCCGGGGTCTCGCCGTCGAGTCGGAGGTACGTGCGGGTCTCCTCCACCAGCCCGTACGGTTCGCTCGCCACCACGAACGCGTCGTCGGCGATACCGATGTACAGACCCTGGCCGCTGCCGCGCAACGCCAGGAAGATGCGGCCGGGCGCGGCGCTGGAATGCGCGCCGATCGCCACCGAACCCTCGAACGTTGCGACGGCGTCGCGGAACGCATCGACAGGAAGCTGGCCGGCATCCACACCGCGTGCGAGCAGCGCAGGAATGACTTTGGCGTCGGTGGTGATCTCGGGGGCAACGTCGAGCTGGTGGAGTCCGACCAGCTCGTTGTAGTTGTCGACGTCGCCGTTCAACGCCGCCGCTGCGTACGACGCGCCGAAGCGACTCACCTCGGCGTGGTCGAGTGGATGCGCATTGGCCTCGGAGATGATGCCCACACTCGCCCAGCGCGTGTGGCCGAGCACCACGACGTCGGCGGTCGAGTTCGCGAGCGCCGCGTGCAACAACTCGTCGCCGGTGATCGCCGCTCGCAACATCGCGACGTTGTCGCCGAGTTCACCGATCTCCGCGGCGGCCTTGTAGACGAAGCAGATCGCGCCGTCGACACAGCGCACCGAACGGGACCGGTGCAGCGAGTCGGTGCGGTCCGCACACTTAGTGAGCACATCCGCGGAATCCAGATCGAGCGCGTGCTCACGCACGATGACCTCGACGCCGGCGGAATCGCGGCCACGCACCTCGAGTCGGTCGATCGATGCCAGCGCGACCTGCATCGATAAGAACCCGTCGAGCGCGGCTTCCGTGCGCAGCGTCCCTGCCAGGTGAGCCACCGCGGATGCCGTCGCCAGCCGATCGTGACGCAGAGCCCAGACCCGATCCTTCACCTCGACGAGCGCCGCGTTGAGCGCTTCGCCGGCCTCCGCAGCTGCGACCGCGAGGCCAGTGTCCAGCGCGGCGTCGAAGTCGATGAGGAGGTGGTCGTGTCGAGCGAGCTCGGCTTCCAGTTTCGCAACCCCGGCCGGATCGGCGATGAGGCCACGCACACCGGGGCCACCACGCAACGCGGCGTCGACGGTACCGAGATGATGGGCGGCAGCCTCGAGGTCCGCCACCCACGTGGACGCTCCGGTCGTGGCTCGCGTCAGATCCGCGGTCGCCGCCGCGGCCAGCGAGGTGAGCGCAGCCAGGTCCGGAACCGTCCGGTCAGAAGGTCGACGGACGACCGCCACAATGCCGCACATGAGGCCGGGAATCCTACCGGGCCCATGATCCGCTTTCGGCGGGACCAGCCGACATTCCACGAGCGTTTGGCGTTTCAGGCCGCTATCCGCGGTATCAGACACCGAACGCGGTGATCTCGAAGGGGTGGAACTACTCCGACGAGCCCAAAGCGGCGCGCAGTGACACGGCCAACGACTCGGCGGTTTCCGCCGCGACCTCGGCCGTCGGTGCTTCCACCATCACGCGCACGACGGGTTCGGTTCCGGACGGTCGTACGAGCACCCGGCCCTCACCGCCCAGCGCGACCTCGGCCGCTTCGACCGCGGCCCAGAACGAATCCGCATCGTCGAGACCGTCCCGGTCGAGCACCCTCACATTCACCAGCACCTGCGGATACTTCGTGACCACCGAGGCCAGCTCACTGAGCGGCACACCCGCGCGCGCCATCGCGTCGAGCAGCAGAATGCCCACGAGCGGACCGTCGCCCGTGACCGAGTGCTGCGAAACAATGATGTGCCCCGACTGTTCCCCGCCGAGCACCAGGTCGTGGTCATCCATCGCCGCGAGCACGTGACGATCGCCGACGGGTGTGATCATCACCTCGATGCCGCGGGACGCGAGCGTCCGGGTGAGTCCGAGGTTGGCCATCACCGTGGTGGCGATGGCGCCGTGGCGGAGCTGATCCCGCTCCTCGAGGTCGATGGCGAGGATGGCCAGGATGTGATCACCGTCGACGATCGCACCGGTCTCGTCCACGGCAACAATGCGGTCTGCGTCACCGTCGAACGCGAGCCCCACTGCCGCGCCAATCCGAACCACCTCCGCCGCCACCACGTCCGGATGCGTCGAGCCACACTCCGCATTGATGTTGGTTCCGTTCGGCTCGGCGTGGAGCACCGTGACGGAAGCGCCGAGCGCACGAAACGCGTTCGGCGCCGAGTCCGACGCCGCGCCGTTGGCGCAGTCCAACACCACCGTCAACCCCGTGAACGGCGCGCCATCACCGACGGCATCGACCAGGTGGGCGACGTAGTCCTCGACCCCGCCGGTGGCAGAGCGGATCTCGCCGCGAACCGCCACGCGTGCTTCGCCGTCGAGCGGAATCAGCACGGCGTCGAGTGCCACTTCGACGGCTTCCTCAGTCTCGTCCCGCAGCTTGCGGCCACCCGGCTCGAACAGCTTCACGCCGTTGTCCGAGTAGGTGTTGTGGCTGGCGGAGATCATGACGCCGGCTGCGCCGCTCGCAGCACACGCCGCCGCAAGCCCGGGAGTGGGCAGCACGCCGAGCAGGACCGCGGTTCCTCCCGCTGAGGCAATCCCGTCCGCGACCGCCGCTTCCAAGTCCGGACCGGATTCGCGGGTGTCTCGGGCAATCAGAAAGGCAACCTCGACACCAAGCGCACGCACGGCGGCGACGCCCAACGCGTGGACGAGTTCGGTAGTCAGTTCCGTTCGCGCGACACCACGGATGCCGTCGGTACCGAAGCGCGCCGCCATGGGGCGAAGCCGAGCGGTCGGGTTAACGCTTGGAGTACTGCGGCGC
>JANLTQ010000205.1:0-5532 GCA_031363005.1 Acidimicrobiia bacterium
CCGAACTCATCGCCCGATTCGTTGGGCGGTCTCTGCAGTCCGTGGTGAAGGCCATCGGTGACAGCAAGGTCTCGATCCTCACGGACCCGATCCGCACCGAGCGGGCCCAGGTCCAGCAACAACTTGATGCCACCACCCTCACGCCCACCCAACGCGCATCCCTGCTGGCTCGATTGGAGCAACTGTCGACGGCCGAAGCCGACGCGTTGCGAACCCCGGTGTCATCGCTCTCGATCTTCGCCCCGGCCCTCGCCGACCCCGACCCCGTGGCACCGACACCGACCCGTGACGCCATTCTCGGATTCCTCGTGGCGCTCGTCGCGGTGAGCGAACTCACGGTGCTCGCGCACTTCGTCGGAGACCGCTTCTCCGGCGCCGAGGACAGCGCCGACGTCGCCACACTGACTGGGCTTCCAGTCATCGCCAAGATCCCGCGTGGTGAGGGCATCGAGGTGGTCGAGGCCTACCGAGTGCTCCGTACCAATCTCATGGTGCTGGAGGGTGCAGGGAAACCCCGCACCGTCGCCGTCGTCAGTGCGAATGCCGGCGCAGGCAAGACCTTCACCGCCATTCACTTTGCGGAGTCGGCGGCCGGACTCGAGGAGAAGGTCGTCCTCGTCGATGCGGATCTGCGCAAACCCACGGTGCACGAGCGGCTCGGTATCCCACGCGCCCCGGGGCTGTCCTCGGTCCTGCAGGGCGGCGATCTCACCGCGGCGCTCACCAAGGTCCCGGAGAGTGCCTACCTGCGAGTACTCCCGAGCGGTGCCGCAGTGATCGACGCTTCGGGAATGCTCGGCGCGCGGTCGTTCCGGCACGTGCTCGACGCGCTCCGGGCCGTCCGGCTCGTTGTCGTCGACACCCCGCCGGCCGGTTTGTTCTCAGACGCCCTCGCCGTGGCCTCGCAGTGCGATGCCACCATCTTCGTCCTCGACGTCAAGACCAGTCGCCGGCGGGCGGTCCGCCAATCGCTCGAGCAGTTGGAGCGCGCCGGGGCGAATCTGGTCGGCGTCGTAATCAACCGGGCCACGGTGCAGAAGACCGCCTCGTACTACGAAGGCTGATCCGCCAAGCTCGGTTCAGCTCCCTGGACTTCCAGCCGGTCCGGGCCGGTCGTAGCCCTCTTCGACGATCGCCATCAGATCGTCGTGCGGTTCGCCGCCGAAGGCACGGAGCCCGCCCGGTCCGTTCGGGGCCAGCACGTGGACGAAGCCCAGATACAGGATGCCGACGAGCGCCAAGCCGAGCGGCCACGGGATCCGACCGAGGACGGCCCACCCGACCAGCCCGGCCACGCCGCCCGCGCCGATGGTCTTGCTCACCGAACCCCACGGGAACGGGCGCAACCCCGGGATCCGAGCCACGCCGGTCCCGATCGCGAACAGCACGATCGACTCGGTGATCACCGTCGCCCACCCCGACCCGATGTAGGAGTACTTCGGGATCAGCACGAAGTTCAACGTCACGTTCACCACCACCCCGATGAGCATGGCGATCGGATACAGCCGGTTGCGCTTCACCGCCACCAGGGTCGCGAACGCCATGATCGTGAAGAAGTGCAGCGACTGACCCACCACGAGCAGGCGCGCCGAGTCTGCGGCCCGACTCGCGTTCGCACCGTACAGCGCCGTCATCAATGGACCGGCGAAGACGATGAATCCGGCGCACGCACCCACCGCTCCCACCGTGAGGATCACGGCGGCATGTCGGAAGGTGCGCCGGAACGCGGCCGGGTCCGCCGGCCACGCGGCCACCATGAGCGTCAGCGCCGGCGTCACGATGGCTGACGGCACTGCGCCGAGCAGATCCGCGAACTTGTAACCGACCGCGTAGAGGCCGGCGGCAGCGGTGGTCCCGATGATGGACAACATGATGAGATCGATCCGGAAGTAGATCGTGTCCAAGGCGGCGCCCAAGGCGAGCGGGGCGGCCTCGCGGATCCACCCCCACCACTCACGGCGCTCGAACCGAATGCGTGGCCGCACACCTCGACGCAAGGCGAAGAGCAGCCACAGGAGGAAGATCACGCCATTGACGACGTTGGCACCGACGTACCAGAGCAGTGAGCCGATCCCGGCGACGGTCACCGCCACGATCACCGCGAAACCGCCGACCTGACCAACGACATTGGAGACCGCGATGTCACGCAGCCACAGGCGCGCCTCGAAGAGGAGGATGAGCCCATACGCCACCGAGAGAATGATGAGGTTCAGTCCACCGATGGCAGCACCGATCACCTGCCCCGACGTGAAGTTCCCGGTTGCCGCGCCTACCCCCACCACGATCAGCGCGATGACGTAGGACACCACGCCGATCACGAGTCTGAGCCCGGCGTAGGACCCGACGATCCGGGCCGCGTCCTCTTCGGCGGCCGCCAGCACCTCTGACAACACGATCCGGGACAGCCGGAGATCGGCGATGAACCCGACGATGCCGAGCACCGCGAAGATCACCGAGTACTGACCGAAGCGGCTCTCCCCCAGGACGCGGAAAATGATCGCGGTCCCGAGCCATCCGAGGACGGCGACGGCGTACCGACCGACGAGCAGAATGCTCGCGCCCGAGAGCAGCGAACCCGATCGCTTCGGCGCGCCGGGGGCGGGGGCTTCGGTGATCGCAGCCTCTCAGTGCGTGACGGGCGTCGAGCTGGACACGATTCGCGCCCGCACCGGGAAGTCGACCAGGCCCACCGAACGGCCCGGGCTGACCACCTTGACCGTGTCCTTCTCGGCGCGCTGGTCATAGATCACGCCGACATCGTGCGAGTGGAGGCCAATGTCCACCGAGTAGATACCGTCGAGCACCGGGAACCGCTCGAAGATGAACGTGCAGGTGCCATTGCCCTCGACGCAGCCGGGGTCATCCCCGGTGTAGTCGGTGTTCGTGCCCAGGAGCATCCGGCCATCCTGGTCGTAAATAGCGATTGAGAACACGACGTCGTCCACGACTTCGGGTGCGCGGAAGTGGACCTCGACGCGCAGCGGCTCGCTCGGAGCCAGATGCGTGCGCCCAGGCTCGGGATACTGCACGTCGACGTCGGTGATCTCGATCCGGAGGTTGCGGCGCAACTGAGGGTCTTCGAGCTCCTTGGGGACCTCGACGCCCTTGTGTTGCAGGTATTCGCGAAAGGCGAGCGCGGCCTCGCCGGGCTCTCCCACGGCCACGAGCTGCCCGTGGTCGAGCACCGCGGCGCGGTCGCAGATCCGGCGCACGAGATCGACCGCATGAGAGACGAGCAGGATCGTGCGGCCCTCGCGCTGGAACCGCTTGATGCGCTCGAGACACTTGCGCTGAAAGGCCTCGTCGCCCACGGAGAGCACCTCGTCGACGAGGAGGATCTCCGGCTCGACGTTGACCGCGACGGCGAATCCCAGCCGCGCCGCCATTCCTGACGAGTAGTGCTTCACCTGATTGTCGATGAAGTCCTCGATCTCGGAGAACGCCACGACGTCGTCGAAGATCCGGTCGATCTCCTTCCGGGAGAACCCGAGGATCGATGCGTTCATATAGACGTTCTCGCGCCCGGTGAGGTCACCGTGGAATCCCGAGCCGAGCTCGAGCAGCGCCGCGATACGACCCCGCTTCGTGATCGTTCCCTCCGTGGGGCGCATGATCCCGGCCACGCACTTCAGCAGCGTCGACTTCCCGGAGCCGTTGTGGCCGAGCAGGCCAAGCGTCTCGCCCTGGTCGACGTGCAGCGTGACGTCGCGCAGCGCCCAGAACTCCTCGTAGCTGGGCTTGCGCCAGTTGACGACCCGCTCCTTCAACGAGTCGGCCCGCGCGTGGTTCAGGCGGAAGTGCTTCGAGACGTGCTCGATCTCGATCGCCGCACCCATCAGATGTTCTCCGCGAAATTATCCTCGAGCTTGCCGAAGATCCGGAAGGCCACGAACAAGAGCACGACGGCGACGGCGCAGACGATGCCGAGGTTGCGCAGGTACCACCACTGCGACAGGTCCGGCACGGCCGGAACCTGCGTCGGCTTCCCGTTCGACTGGATGGTGACGAGGTGGTTGCCCCAGATCGCGCGCTGCATCGTGATCACGATCGGTGTGAGCGGGTTGAGCAGCGCCAGGTCCCCGACCTTCTCCCGCACCTGCGCGTACGGATAGACGATCGGGGTCATCCAGAACCAGGCGAGCAGTACCAACTCGAGCAGGTGCTCAATGTCGCGGGCGTACACATTGATCGCGGCCAGGAAAATCGCGAGCGCGGCAACGAGCAGGAGGAGGGTGCACAGCGCCGGGATGATGAGCGGCAGGTACGACCACGCCGGTGGGTACCGGAACACCACGAGCGCCGCGGCGAGCACGGTGAACTGCAGCCCGAAATGCACCAGCGCGGCACCGATCGACGCGAGCGGCAGGATCTCGCGCGGGAACCAGACCTTGGTCACCAGGCTCCCGTTGCCCACGATCGAGGTGGTGCCACCGCCGAGACCCGCGGAGAAGAGGTTGTACGGCAGCAGTCCCGACAGTAGGAATATGGCGAAGTACGAGATCGATGCCGGGATGAAGTACGTGAAGACCAGGTAGAAGACCACCAGGTACAACATCGGGTTGAGCAGCGACCACACGAACCCGAGCGCGCTGTTCTTGTACTTCACCTTGAGCTCTTTGCGAACGAGGGTGCCGAGGAGTTCGCGGTAGGCCCACACGTCGCGCAGTCGCCGGACGGTGCCTGGTCGGGTCGACACCTCGTCTCGGTCCGAGGACGGGCGGGACGCGACGGGATCGGAGGAGGTGGTGGTCATGGCGGGGGTGGCCCGCACCGATCGCGGACCCAGACAGTCTAGACGAGGTGCCCTCGGATTACGGGCCCGCTCACCATCGGGGCGAGTCGGCTCCCCGGCCAATCACACGGGAAGCGAGGCGGCCGGTATCAACCGGGCGCGAGGCGTGGCGAGTGGCTCGGCGGGCGCCAGCGCGCGCTGACGTCCTCGAGGAACCATTCGTACCGGGTGAGCACGTCGTCCCAGCGGTAGCGGGACTCCACGTGCCGCCGGCCGGCTTGGCCGAGGGAAGTTACGAGTTCGGGTGATGCGACGAGCATGTCGACAGCGGCCTCGAACTCGGCGAAGTCCGCGTACGGGATCGCGCCGCCGCTTCGGGTCGCCTGTCCCCGCAGCGCGTCGCCGCAGCCCTGCACGACGGCCGGGCGGCGATGCGCCCAGGCCTCGAGCAGCGCCGTCGAGAAGACCTCGTCGCGCGACGGCTCCACGAGCGCCAGGCATCCGGCGATCGCCGCGGCCTTGGTGGTTTCATCGACCGGCCCGGTCATCACGACGTCGAGCCCGGGTGCGCGGCCCGCAGGATCACCGAGCGCGACGAGCGCAACGTCCTGGCCCCGTCGCGCCGCACGCGCCGCGAACATCTCGGTCAGCTCGGTCGGCCCCGGCGCCGGATCGAGTGACTCCAGCGAGAGGAGATAGGGCCGATCCCCGAGCCCGAATCGCGCGCGGAACCCTTCTAACGAATGAACGCAGTGCGAGTGTTAGTCGATCTCTGTGGAGGTGCGGATGGAGATCGGGGG
>JANLTQ010000219.1:0-2134 GCA_031363005.1 Acidimicrobiia bacterium
CGTCGATCTGCGTCCGCGCATAGGCGAAGCTGCCGCCGTGGGCGGAGATTTCGGGACTGATCCGCCCGCCGACGGCTCTGCCGCTGGAGCCGCGGCGGGCGGCCCCATCGATCTCAATACTGCGACCGAGGCGCAGCTCGAGACGCTGCCCGGCATCGGCCCAAGTTTCGCGGCGGCGATCATCCGCGAGCGTGAACGGCGCGGTGGGTTCACGAGCGTGGATCAACTCCGTGACGTGCGTGGGATCGGAGAGAAGCGATTCGCCGAACTCAAACCGCTGGTCTCGGTGTGAAGGCGTCGGTGTGAAGGTCCCGCTCGGGCTGCTCGTCGCGCTCGTAGCCGGGATCATGCTCGGCGACGCTCGCGGCGGAGGGTCGGCTTCGGTCGTGCTCGCCGGCGCACTCATCGGGCTCTGCGTCGCCTTCGTCGGCCGCGGTCGGCGGGGAGCGGTCGCGTGTGCCGTCGTCGCGATGGTGGCCCTTGGTGCTGCGCTCGAACAGCGCGCGCTTCATGGTCTCGCGAGTTCGCCGCTGACCGCGGCGGTGGATCGCCACGCGAGCGGCGAGGCCGTGGTGACGCTCACCGAGGATCCCGACGGGCCGCAGTACCAGTCCAGTGCCATCGCACGATTCGAGGCGTTCGACGGTCGGGACGCCGGTGGCCGCTCGGTACTGGTCATCGCGTCCGGAGACAACCTCAGCGCGTTGAGCACGCTCGACGCCGGAGACCGCGTGCGAGCGCGGGGCACGCTCGCACCACTCTCGGGCTACGCAACCCGCAATCGGTGGCGCCATGCCGTCGCGCAGTTCCGAGTCTCCGACGTCGTCGCGGCCGCGGGCCCGAGCGACCCGTGGTTGCAACTCGCAAACATCGCCCGGCGTGCGGTGTTGCGCGGCACCACGGTGCTCCCCGCCACGCCGAGAGCGCTGCTCTCCGGCTTCCTGCTCGGTGATACGCGATCGATTCCCGACCCGTTGGTCCAAGACTTCCGCGACGCGGGGTTGAGCCATCTACTGGCCGTGTCCGGCGCGAATGTCGCGTTCGCACTCGCGGTGGTGGAGCCTGCGCTCCGCCGACTACGACGCGGGTCGAGGTTCGCCGCCGGCGTCGGCGTGCTCGTTCTGTTCGGGACCATGACCCGATGGGAGCCGTCGGTCTTGCGCGCCGCGGTGATGGCCGGCCTGGTCATGCTCGCTCGCGCCGTCGGCCGGCCCGCCGATGCGAAGCGCGTCCTCGTCCTCGCGATGATGGGTCTCTTGATCGCCGATCCCTTTTTGGTCCGTTCCATTGGGTTTCTGCTCTCGTGTGGCGCGTGCGCCGGGATCGTCACGGGGTCCAGCCCGATCGCGGCGCGTCTGCGCGGTCCGGAGTGGTTTCGCGAGGCGCTTGGCGTGACGACGGCGGCGCAGATCGGGGTCGCTCCGGTCCTGCTCGCCACGTTCGGAACGCTGCCGCTGGTTGCGCTCCCGGCGAACCTGGTGGCGGCGCCGTTCGTCGGTCCGCTCACGGTCTGGGGTCTGGTGGCAGGACTCGTCGGTGGTGTGCTCGGTCCGCGTGTGGCGTTCTGGCTCCAGTTGCCGTCGCTCTCGATGCTGCGTGCCATCGAGTGGATCGCCCACACCGCGGCGAAGGTGCCGATCGCCGTCGACGGCCCGGTGGCTACCGCGCTGGGCGTGGCGGCGCTGTTGATCGTTCTCGGCACCCGAATGTGGCGGCACCGCGCCGGTAGGCTGACTGGTCGTGGGCGGCGTGTATCTCGTGAAGGGCAGCGATCCGCTGCTCCGTGATCGCGAAGTTGCGCAGCTGCTCACAACCATCGTCGGTGACGACGACCGCACCCTCTGCGTCGAGGAGTACACGGTCCCGGGGAAACCGGCGAAGGACGATGACGACGCCCCGACGGAGGACGTCTCCGGCGCCGCACCGATCGTGAGCGCCATCGTGAACGCAGCGCAGAGCCCCCCGTTCATGACCGCGAAACGCATCGTGGTGGTCCGGGACTACGAAGCGCTTCCGGCCGACGCGTGCGGTCCGATCGTTCAGGTGCTCGGCGATCTGCTGCCGACCACCGATCTCGTCTTCGTCGTCGGGGCCGGCGGCCGAGTGGTGAAGTCCCTCGCCGACGCGCTGAAGG
>JANLTQ010000125.1:0-13512 GCA_031363005.1 Acidimicrobiia bacterium
GATCTCGCCGGTGGCGTCGCAGTGTTCAGCGCCGGCGGTTGCGGTGCCGACCCGTGCGCGCCGATCTGGACTGCGGCGGCCGGCACGGTCCATGTTGGTCAGCTCGCCGTGACCGACACGACACTGTTTGCTCCATCGGACGACGGCCACCTGTACGCGTTCCCGGCGAAGGGCTGCGGCTCGGCCACGTGCGCACCGTTGTGGAGCGTCGACCTGGGATCTCCCGTGCACGCTCCGGCCGTTGCCGGGTCGATGCTCTATGCCGGTACTGATGATGGGCGGCTCGTTGCCATCGACGCCCGCGGCTGTGGCTCGGCGTCGTGCTCGCCACTCAAGACACTCGCCGTTGGCGCAGCGGTGCGCACGCCGCTGGCGATCAGCGACGGGCGGATCGTCGTCGTCGACGGGGACGGCACGTTGCATGCATTCGGCCTGAAGTAATCGAGCCGCGTACACGCACCGGCCCTCACCGCGCGTTGCCCGTCGGCCCTCGTGGACGGCCGAGTGGCAACGAAGCGGCGCGCGGAACGAATGCGCCGGTCGGTCGTTGGGTCGGTCACGGCTGGGCGAAGACGTGCAGACCGTCGGTGCCGCCGACGTAGACGCGGCCATTGACCACCGATGGGCTCGAGGCCGCGAACGGTCCGGCCGCGGTCCACACCGGAAGACAGACCTTCGGAACGCCCGAACAGTTGACGATGCCGTGGGCGTCGATCGCCGAAATGCCGGTCGTATCCGTCACGTAGACCACGCCGTTGGCGACCGCGGGCGCGGTCTCCGAACCACGAAGCGATGTCCAGACCGGGCTGCAGACGTTCGGCGTTCCCGTGCACCCGGCCACCCCGGTCGCGTCGAAGGCGGCGAGGCCGACGGGCGCCCCCGGCGCGCTGCCGGCGGTCCCTGCGTAGACGACACCACCGGTCACCGCGACGCCGGCGGCGTCCAACGGAAACGCAGGGCGAGAGACCGAAGTCCAGAGCGGCGTGCAGATCTTCGGGGTGCCACTGCAGTTCGTCGTCCCGGTCGCATCCAGCGCCGCGAGCACCTCGCCGTCGAACGCATACAGGACGCCGTGATCGATCGAGGGCGACGACACCGGGTCGCCGAGCGCCGAGGACTGCCACAACGGTTCGCACACCTTCGGGGCGCCGGAACACCCGACCTGGCCGACGGCGTCGTAGGCGGCGACCGAGATGTTGGGGCCGTCGTCCGTCTCGGCACTCCTCGACACAGTCATGTACACACGCCCGTCCGCCACCGCCGGCGCGCTGCGCGCCGCGCCGTTCGAGCCGTTGATCACCGCGGATGCGGTCCACAGCGGGGTGCACACCTTCGGGGTTCCGGCGCAGCCGTTGGTCCCGGCGGCGTCGAAGACCGCCAGCTGCTGACTGAATGCCTTGATGGAGGTCACGTACACGAACCCGTTGGCCACGGTGGGCGCCGAGAACGCCTCGCCGCCGAGGAGCGCGGTCCAGATAGGAGCGCATCCGGGTGGCACGCGGGTGTTGCAGTTCCCGCCTTTGGCGTCGAACGCGAACAGCTTCTCTCCGACACCCGTTGCGTAGACCACGCCATTCACGACTGCCGGCGAGCCGACGATGGCACCGCCAAGATTGCCCGAGCGCCATTTCGGAATGCACACCTTGGGGATCCCGCTGCACCCGACCGTGCCGGTTGTGTCGTAGGCGAAGATCGAGTTGGCGGCGCCGATGTACACGAGGCCGTCTGCGGTGACTGGTGTCGAGGTGATCGGACCGTTCGTCGCACTCCACACCTGGGTCAACGCGCCGACGTTGCCGATGGTGAGCGTGGACTCTGACGGATTGGTGCCTGAATGGGCTGCGTCGTGCCCGAACTGGGGCCACGAGCATCCGGCCAGGGCGAGTGTTGCCACCAGCACCAGCGTTCGCAGAAGGTGAGGGATGCGGGCACGCGGGTTCGACAGCCCGCGACACAAACCGGGGCCCGAGCGGCCTGCGACGCCGTCACAGAAGCGGAAGTGGAGGTATCGCCCCATCATCGCCGTCCCATGCTCGTCGGTCGGTGCCCGGGGGGGGATTCGAACCCCCACGATCTTGCGATCAGTGGATTTTGAGTCCACCGTGTCTGCCATTCCACCACCCGGGCGTGGGGGCCCATGTTGGCACCTGGAGTGGTGCTTGTCGGGCACTATGGTGCCCGTCGGTCGCTCGGGCGGAGGAACAGCGGGATGTGGATCGCGATCAGCGTCGGAGTTGCAGGGTTGGCATTGCTCGCCATCCTGCTCCTGCCGCGCAGTCGTAACGCCGCCGACGGTCCGCTCCCGCCGGACGTCGAAGCTCGGATCCTCCTCGGCGAACACCCTGAGGAGATCGACCGCCGACCCGGAGCCGACGATGCCGGGCCCGACCGTGATTCGTCCGGTTCTGAAACCGATCACTGAACGCCAATGGATACCGCAGTCGTCTTCCCGGGTCAGGGCACCCAAGTGCCCGGCATGGGCGCCGCGTGGCGTGAGCGTCCCGAGTGGACCCAGGTGGTCGGCCGGGCCGAAGCGGCGCTCGGTGAGCCGTTGGGTCGGCTGTTGCTCGATGCGGACGCGGACGAGTTGGGTCGCACCCGGAACGCGCAGCTCGCAGTACTGCTGAGCTCGCTCATCGTCTGGGAAGCGATCAAGGGGCGAGTGGAGCCGGTCGGTTTCGCCGGCCATTCCTTGGGTCAGGTGAGCGCGCTCATCGCCGCGGGCGTGTTCGATTTTGACGACGGCATCCGCTTCGCCGCGATCCGCGCCGAACGCACGCAGGCGGCGGCCGATGCCACTCCAGGAGTGATGGCTGCCTTGCTCGGCGCGACGATCGAGCAGGCAGAGGCAGGATGTCTCGCCGCGCCGACCGCGTGCTGGATCGCCAACGACAACGCACCCGGACAGGTCGTGCTGGCCGGTACTCCCGAAGGATTGGCGACGGGAACCGCGGCGGCGAAGGACGCGGGGGCGCGCACCGCGCGAGCGTTGGCCGTCGGCGGCGCGTTCCACACGCCGTTGATGCAACCCGCGGCCGATGCCCTCGCGCACGATCTCGTTGGCGTGGCCCTGCACACACCGCGCGCACCGGTCGTGTCCAACGACGACGGACTCGCCTACCTCGACGCGGAGAGTTGGCGCGATCGTTCGGCCCGTCACGTCGCGGTGCCGGTGCGGTGGCGACTCGTGCAACCGACGCTGGTCGACCTCGGCGCGACCCGAATGCTCGAAGTTGGTCACGGCTCGATGCTGGCTGCACTCGCGAAACGGACCATCCCTGACGTCACGGTGATCGGCATTGCCGGACCTGACGACATCGACGCGGCGTTCCCATGAGTGAGCCGGCCACGAAGGCTGACGGTCGGGTGGCCTTGGTGACCGGCGCGTCGCGCGGGATCGGTCGGGCCAGCGCGATTGCATTGGCGCAGAGCGGGACGCGGGTTGCGGTCGGGTACGCGTCGGATGCCGAAGCCGCCGGCGAAACGGTGGCGGTCATCACCGCGGCAGGTGGCACCGCGCGTCCGATCGAGATCTCCGTCGAGGATCGTGACTCCGTCGATGCCGCGTTCACCGCGATCGAGAGTGATCTCGGCGCGGTCGAGATCCTCATCAACAACGCCGGAGTGACCGGTGACGGTCTGATCGTGCGCATGACGGACGAGCAGTGGGACCGGGTGCTGGACATCAACCTGACCGGCGCGTTCCACACCATTCGCCGCGCCGTGCCGAAGATGATGCGCGCTCGGTTTGGCCGGATCGTCAACGTGTCATCAGTCGTGGCCCACGTCGGTGGCCCCGGCCAGGCCAACTACGCCGCTTCGAAGGCGGGGCTCCTCGGCCTGACCCGTTCGGTGGCCCGAGAGCTGGCGAGTCGTTCCATCACGTGCAACGTGGTGGCGCCCGGCCCTATCGCCACGGCGATGACCGAGGCGATGGGTGACGCCTGGCTCGAAGCGGTCTCGGGCCTGGTCCCGTTGGGACGTCCGGGGACGCCCGAGGACTGTGCGGCCGCGGTGGCCTTCATCGCTTCAGATGCGGCGGCCTACATCACGGGAGCGCTCATCCCCGTCGACGGTGGTCTGGGCATGGGGTTCTGACCTCGGAGCCGCCGAGACCGACGCGATTCGACTACAACAGTGCGCAACGTCGTCAGCCGGGCGGCCCGAAGGAGTGATGTGAACATGGACCGTGGTGACGCGCTCGTCGCGATTCGTGAAGTTGCCGTCGAGATCCTGAGCGTCGAACCCGACGCCGTGGTGGAGTCGGCTCGGTTCGCCGAGGACCTCGACGCGGATTCGCTCGACCTGGTCGAACTGGTCATGGGACTCGAAGAGAAGTTCGATGTCTCGATTCCCGAAGAAGATCTCGAAGGTGTGGCGACCGTCGGCGACGCCGTCGACCTCGTTCTCAAGAAGGCCGCCGCGCTGTCGTGACCACGGCCAACGACCACCGGGGCAGGCCTCGGGTGGTCGTCACGGGCGTGGGTCTGCACACCCCGGCTGGCTCCGGCCTCGACGCGAACTGGAACGCGATGCTCGCGGGCCGTTCGATGGCGGGCCCGATCCAACGGTTCGACCCTTCGGAGCTGTCGGTCCGCTTCGGATGTGAGGTCCGGGACTTCGATCCAGTTCCGTACCTCGGGCCGAAGGAATCTCGACGCGTCGACCGAGGTGCCCAGCTCGGATTCGCGGCCGCTGCCGACGCGCTGGCGGATTCCGGAGATCCCGGTGCGGACCCGGCCCGGTGTGCGGTCGTCGCCGGGACTGGGATCGGCGGGCTGATCACGCTCGAAGAGCAGGTCATGATCTACCTGAACAAGGGGCCGGATCGCGTGAGCCCGTTCTTCGTTCCGATGATGATGCCGAACTCGACGGCGGGACTGGTTGGCATCCACTTCGGCTGGACCGGGCCGATGCTCTGCATCAGCACCGCGTGCGCGGCCAGCGCGAACGCGATCGGCGAAGCGACCCGGATCATCCGTGACGGGACCGTCGATGTCGTGATAGCCGGCGGCACCGAGGCGATGATCATGGCTCCGGCGGTAGCAGCGTTTGCGCGCATGGGTGCGCTGAGCAAACGGAACGACGAACCCGAACTCGCATCCCGCCCCTTCGATCAAGCCCGCGATGGCTTCGTCATGGGTGAAGGTGCGGCGTTCCTGGTGCTCGAACGCGCGGACCGGGCCGAAGCACGTGGCGCCCGCATCTACGGCGAGATCGCCGGGTACGGCGTCAACTCCGATGCGTTCCACATCACGGCTCCGTCCCAGGGTGGGGCCGGTGCCGCGGCCTGCATGCAGCTGGCGTTGGACGACGCCGGACTCGCCGCGGATGCAATCGGCCACGTCAACGCCCACGGCACCAGCACCGAGTTGAACGACGCCGCCGAGTCCCAAGCGATCCGCAAGGTCTTCGGTGATGCGGGTCCACCCGTGATGTCCGGCAAGGGCGTGACGGGGCACCTGATCGGCGCCGCCGGTGCCGTCGAGGCGATCATGGCGTTGCGCGCCGCCCGCGAGGGCATCGTTCCCCCCACCGCGAATCACGAGCAGACGGCCGATGACGTCGTGCCACTGGACATCGTCCACGGCGAGCCGCGTTCGATCCTCCGCGCGCCGGTGCTGTCGAACTCGTTCGGCTTCGGTGGTCACAACGCCACGCTCGTCCTGATCCCGAGCGATTGACGGCCGGAAGGTGACGGACTGATGCTGCTCGACGGCAAGCGGATCCTCGTGACCGGGGTCCTGAACGACCAGTCCATCGCGTATGCCGTGGCCCGGCTCGCGCAAGAGCAGGGCGCCGAGATCGTGGTGTCGTCGTTCGGCCGGGTGATGAACCTCACTCGGCGGGCGGTACGGCGACTGCCGACCGAACCCGAGATTATCCAGCTCGATGTCTCCGACACCGACGACCTGAATACGCTGGCCGAACGACTCCCCTTCGATCTTGATGGCGTGGTGCACGCGATCGGTTTCGCGCCGCCGTCCTGTCTCGGCGGTGGGTTCTTGGACGCACCGTGGGAAGACGTCGCGATTGCGATGCAGGTCTCGGCGTACTCACTCAAGGCGCTCGCCGTGGCCGCGCTTCCCCGCCTCCAAGATGGTGGTGCGGTGGTGGGCTTGGACTTCGACAATCAGTCTCAGGCGTGGCCGGTCTATGACTGGATGGGGGTTGCCAAGGCCGCCTTCGAGTCGACCGCTCGATATCTCGCTCGCGAACTCGGCCCTCGTCAGATTCGGGTGAACCTCGTCTCGGCCGGGCCGCTCCGTACGCTTGCCGCGCGTTCCATCCCGGGGTTCGAGCACTTCGAGTCCGTGTGGTCCGAGCGGGCTCCACTCGGGTGGGATATTCGAGACACCGAGCCGGCGGCCAAGGCTGTGATCGCGCTGCTCTCGGACTGGTTCCCGGCGACCACCGGCGAGATGGTCCACGTCGACGGTGGCTTCCACGCCATCGGCGCCTGATTCGCACTCACCCCCCCCCCGTTTTGGCGTCCTGACGCGCGCTCCCAGAGCACCACAGGACGCCAAAAGGGACGGGAGCGGTTCGTCCGGTCAGGTTGTGAGTGCGGCGGTGACTTTCGGAACCGTGTCCTTCGGGCTGACTTTGTAAAACGCACCGGCGATCTTGCCCTGCGCGTCGATGACGAAGGCGGAGCGGACGATGCCCATGTACTTGCGTCCGTACATCGACTTCTCGGCCCAGACGCCGTACTTCTCCGCGACGACGTGCTCGGCGTCGGACAGCAGCGGGAAACCGAGCCCATACTTCTCGTCGAACTTGGCTTGCTTCGCCGGGGTGTCGGGGCTGATACCGAATACGGCCGCGCCGAGCTTGGCGAGATCCTTGCGGTGGTCTCGTACTTCGCAGCTCTGCGTGGTGCAGCCGGGCGTGTCGGCCTTCGGATAGAAGTACAGGATCACCGGCTGGCCCTTGAGCGCGGTGAGCGAAACCTTCGCGCCGGCCTGGTCCACCAACGTAAACGCCGGCGCGCGATCCCCGACCTCGAGCTTGGCCATCTGGTCCTCCGGTACATCGAGACGAACGATTCGACCCGTAGTGTGACCCGCCGTGCGCCGGTCAGAGCGAATCCATCTCGTCGGCGCGCCCGAGGCCGCACGGCAACTGACGGTTGACGCGCTGGGGCTGGACGCCGACGGCGGTGGCCGCCTCGCCGGTTCGCCGCAGTCCTCGGTCAGCGTGCAGGTGGAAGCGGACGGCGAGTCCGCGTCGGTGGTCACCGTCGTGGCCGAGAACGTCACCCGGTTGCCGTTTTTCGGCTGGTTCTATGCACCGATCTTTCGTTTCGAGCTTCGGCGCGGGCTGCGCTGGTCTCGAACCGCGCTCGAAGCGCAAGCGGCGGGAGCCGCAGCGCCCGAACCGCTCGGCGCCCATCCCTTCTCGACGCCGGGCAACTTCGACACCGAGCAGTCGAACCTCATCGCAACGGTCGCATTCGCAGGGGCATTGACCGCCTTCGCGGCGGCGTTGTTCGGTCAGTTCGGAGACCCGATTGCGAAGTCGTTCCATGAGTCCGACGGCAGCTTGGCGAGCGCGTTTGCGATCACCCGGGTCGGCGCCGTGATCGCGCTGGTGGCGGCAACCCTGGCGGACCGGTACGGGCGGCGCCGGATCTTGCTTGGCTCACTCGTGGGCTTGGCGGTGGCGAGCGCGGTCAGTGCGGTAGCGCCGAGCTTCGGGATTCTCATCGCGGCCCAATCCGTCGTGCGGGCCTGTGTGAACGCGGCGCTGATCATCGGTGGAATCGCCGTGGTCGAGGAGGCACCCGAGGGCGCCCGGGCCTTTGCCGTGTCGATGCTCGCGTTGGCCGCCGGCGCGGGCTATGCCCTGTCGGTGATCCTGTTACCGATCGCCGACCTCGGACCCAATGCGTGGCGGATCGCCTTCGGGGTGAGCGCGCTCAGCATCGTGCTCGTCCCGTCGGTCGCCCGGCATCTGAAGGAGACGTCACGATTCCGAGAGCTCGCTGCCCGCACCGACGAACGGGGTCGGTTCCGTGAAGTGTTCGATCGCGCCTACGGGAGACGACTGTTTCTCCTCGCCGCGGTCGGGTTCCTGTCGAACATCTTCAGTGCTCCGTCCGCGCAGCTCTCCAACCGGTATCTCGGCCACCAACGGGGGTTCTCGAGTTCGGGGATCGCCCAGTTCAAGGCCGTCACCACCGGCATCCCCGGGCTGATCGGCATCCTGTTGGCCGGCCGGCTGACCGAGTCACGCGGCCGCCGGCCGGTGGCGATCATCGGCGTCCTGGTCGGAACCCTGCTCACCATCGTCTTCTACCTCGGCACCGGACCGCTCATCTGGGTGGCGTCGAGCTTCGGGGTGATCGCGGCGGCATCGGGTTCGCTCTCCGTCGGCACGATGGACGCCGAGTTGTTCCCGACCGAGGTCCGGGGCACGGCCAACGCGTTCCTGCTACTCACCGGCGTTGCCGGATCGGTCGTTGGTCTCCTGCTCGCCGGTCTGTTGTCCGATCAGTTGCACGATCTCGGTCTGGCCATCGCGTTGTGCGGCGTGGCGCCGATCCTTGCCGCGAGTTTCCTCATCCGTCGGCTCCCGGAATCGTCGGGCCGGACGCTGGACGACGTCAGCCCGTCGGAGGTCTGAGAGAGGGCGCAGCGGACGCGAAGAGTTCATTCAAGACTTTTGTCCCTTCCGGTCGATACCACCCTCATGTCGACGCCAGCAGCTGATGTAGCGCACCTGCTCCGCCGGGCCGGGTTCGAGGCGACGCCGGCCGAGATTGCGACCTTCACGCCGATGGACCTGACGGCGATCGTCGACGCCCTCCTCGACTTCTCCCTGAATCCCTCCGACGCGCCGCCTCCGAGTTTCGGAGATCCGGCGAAGGCGAACTGGGAGCGGATCCAAGATCTCATCAAGTGGTGGCTCGACCGGATGCGCACGGTGCCGCGTCCCCTGCAGGAGAAGCTCGCCTTTTTCTGGCACGGTCACTTCGCGACCCAGGTCAGCAAGGTGGACCACGCCATCGACATGTACGACCAGAACCATCTCTTCCGCACTGAGGGTGCGGGGAGCTTCGAGACGCTCGTGCAGCACGTGTCCCTGCAGGTCGCGATGTTGATCTATCTCGACAACGATCCGAACGAGAAGGGCACCCCGAACGAGAACTTCGCGCGGGAGTTGATGGAACTGTTCACCCTCGGCGTGAACCAGTACACCCAGGACGACATCGTCGCGTCGGCGCGCGCGTGGACCGGACACAACGTCGACTACGACGTCGAGCCCCGCGTGTATCGCTTCTACCCGGAGCGCCATGACACCGATCCCAAGACGTTCATGGGCGTGACCCAGAACTGGGACGGCCCCCAAATCATCACGCACATCCTCACCGTCGAACCGCACCGGTCGACGGCGGCGCGATACATCGCCAAGAAGATGTGGACGTTCTTCGCCTATCCCAACCCCTCCACCACGGTGCTCGACGCGCTCACGACCGCATTCGTGAACTCGAACCTCAACATCACCGCGTTGCTGCGCGCCATCTTCCTTCGGCCCGAGTTCTACAGCCCGACCGCTCGCCAAGGCCTCGTGCGCGGCCCTGTCGAGTGGATCGTCACGTGCCTCCGTATGACGGGTCTGACGGCAGAAGAGATGAACCCGCAGTGGTGGATGGAGGAGATGGGCCAGCAGCTGTTCGAGCCGCCGAACGTGGCCGGCTGGAAGAACAACGCGTACTGGTTGAACAGCACCGCGCTGTGGGCTCGGGCGGACTTCGCCCGGAACCTCACGTGGCATCTCCACAACAAGTGGACGCCGACCACTGGGTTCCTCAGGGCGATCACGGAACGCAACGCGCAGAACCAGCACGTGATGTCGGTTCCGGCGGCCATCGATCTCGCGTTCCAGAGTTTCGGTCGGGATCCCGCGGTGGCTCCGGTCTCGACGTGGGATCGGGGCGTGCTCGAGAACTGGCTGGTGACCCAGCGCGCTTCAGAGGCGGCGCCGGTGTACACGTGGCGCGACTGGGCCGCGATCAACCTCACGACGATGACCATGTTGACCCCCGACGTCCTGCTCGCCTGAGGAGCTGACCGTGAACGCAGAAGCCTTTGATGACCTCGCGCTCGATCGCCTCTCGATCCCGGCAGCAATGCCGGGCGGGGTGAGCCGGCGACGATTCCTGCAAATCGCCGGTGCCGGCGCCGGAGCCGCGACGCTCACGCCGTACCTCTCGAGCTTGTCCGCATTTGCCGCACCGCCCGTCGGCGCGAACGACGGCATCCTCGTGCTGATCATGATGGAAGGCGGAAACGACGGGTTGAACACTGTCGTGCCGACCGCTGAGTCGCGCTACTACTCGTTGCGACCAGGGCTCGGGATCGCACCCGGCGCCGCCCTCACGCTCGGACCCGGCGTCGGGCTGCACCCGGCGATGCCGAAGCTCAAGGCCCGTTTCGACCAGGGCGACGTTGCGGTCGTGCAGGGAGTCGGGTACGCGAATCCCGACCTCAGTCACTTCAGCTCCATGGGAATCTGGATGAACGGCTGGGGCGGTGCTCGTCAGACCGGACCCGCGACCGGTTGGATCGGCCGCTACATGGACGGACTTCCCAACGCCGCCGACGAAAGTCTGTACGGCGTCGTCGTCGGTACCTCGGTGCCGCTGCACATGGTCGGCAACGTCGCCCGAGCGTCGGGGCTCCCCACCAACTTGGGGGGTGCGTTCGGGATCGACCGCCGGGACGCGAGCGACGCTCGGATGTTCGATGCCTTGAGTTCGTTCTCCGGGGGCGCAACGGGTCTCGGTCAATGGGGCGACCTCACCGCCAAGGTCGAACACGACACGCTCGATCTGGCGCAGAAGATCCAACCGGCGTACCAAGGGACCTTCCCCGACACGAACCTCGGGCGCCAACTCACGCTGGTGGGAAAGCTCATCAACACCAACCTCGGGATCCGCGTCTTCAACACGAACGTCGGAGGCTTCGACACCCACTCGGGTCAGGCCGGCGGGCACGCCAACCAACTCGGCGAGATCGACGACGCCATCGATGCGTTGTTCACCACGCTCTCGCCGGCGTGGCGATCCCGAGTGACGGTCATGACATTCTCGGAGTTCGGCCGTCGTCCGGAGGAGAACTCGGACGCGGGGACCGACCACGGCACCGCGGCGCCGCTGTTCGTCGTCGGGCCGAGGGTCAAAGGTGGTCTGTACGGCGCGCCGTCACGGACCAACGACCTGGATTCCAACGGCAACTTGAAGTATCACGTCGATTTCCGACAGGTCTACGCGACCATTCTGGACACGTGGCTCAAGGCCGATTCACGACAGGTGCTCGGATACAACTTCGCCAGCCTCGGTTTCTTCGACGGCGGCCCCGGAAGCGGCACCGTCATCCCGACCCGCCCCCACCGCCGCCGCCGGAAGCGGCTCACGGTTTAAGTACGCTTTTTTAGGCCGTGGCCGAAGAAGCCGCCTTGGGGGCGGGCGTGGGCGTGGTAGTGGTCGGGGATGTTGCGCATGTTGTCGTCGACGTAGTGGTCGAACTCGAAGTGGGTGGTGACGACGGTGGCGAGCTGCGCGTGCATATGCGCTAGCTCGTCGGTCGACGGTTCGATGCTGTGGGATTTCCACACGACCATCGGCGTCGAACAGATCTCGCACTCGGCGATCCAGCAGACATCGTCTTCGTGATACCACTCGGTGATCTTGGCGGCCTCACACAGATCGCACGTCTCCGAAAACGGTCGTTCGTCTTGCGTCATCCTGCATCCAGTCCTTGTCGGAGCTCGTGGACGAACTCGGCTGCGCCTTCGGGGCCGCCGCCTTCGAGGAGCCGCCGTATGAGCGCGCTGCCGACGATGACGCCGTCGGCACTCGCAGCTGCGACCCGCGCCTGATCCGGGTTCGAAATCCCGAGACCGAGCAGGACGGGTTTGTCCGTCACCGCCTTGAGGCGACGACCCATCTCGGTGGCTTCAACGGCGAGTTCGGTCCGCTCCCCGGTGATGCCGAGCAGGGCGACGCCGTAGACGAACCCGCGGCTGCGCGCGCAGATGTCGTGAAGTCGCTCGTCCGACGTGGTTGGTGCCGCGAGGAGCACGGTCTCGACGTCGGCGGCATCGGCGGCATCCGCCCACCCGTTGAGCTCGTCGAGCGGGAGGTCGGGAACGATCGCTGCGTCGATGCCCGAAGCCGCCAGGCGTTGCGCGAAACGTTGGTGACCCATGTGATGGACGGGGTTGTAATACGTCATGACCGCTATGGGGACACCGGCATCGAGTCCATCCAACTCGTCGATGACGCCGCCGGGGGTGGCCCCGATGTCCAGCGCCCGCTGCGAGGCTTCTTGGATCGTGCGACCGTCCATCACCGGATCCGAGAACGGGATCCCGACCTCGATCGCGTCGGCGCCGGCGGCCGCGACCGCGCGCACCACATCGAGCCAGCCGCGTCCGAGCCCGCCCGTGACGTACGGGACGAGCAGCTTGGCACCACCATCGCGCGTGCCCCGGAGGGTCGCTTCGAGGTTCACAGGCCGGCCTGCTTGGCGAGCATCTCCGAGACTTGCATCGCGTCCTTGTCGCCGCGCCCGGACATCGTGAGCATCACCGTCGAGTCCTTCGGGATGCGGTTCCCCGCTTCTCGCATCAGCCACCCGACGGCGTGCGCAGGCTCGAGCGCCGGCACGATGCCTTCGAGTTTGGAGAGCAGCTGAAAGCCCTCGAGGGCTTCAACATCGGTCGCCGACGGGTACTCGGCGCGTCCACTCGCGGCGAGCGCAGCGTGCTCGGGCCCAACTCCCGGATAATCCAGGCCCGCGCTGATCGAATGAGCCTCCAGGATCTGACCGTCCTCGTCCTGGAGGTACAGCGACCGAGCACCGTGCAGCGCACCCGGAACCCCTCGGCTCACCGACGCGCCGTGGTGGCCGGTCTCGATACCGAGACCGCCGGCCTCGACACCGATGAGCTGTGAATCGGTGTCGGTGAAACCGGCGAAGGTGCCCATCGCGTTCGAGCCGCCGCCGACGCACGCCACGACGAAGTCGGGGTCGGTGCCGAGAATGGCGCGTGTCTGTTCACGCGCTTCGTCGCCGACGATCCGCTGGAACTCGCGCACCATCCACGGGAACGGATGCGGTCCGACAACCGAGCCGATGCAGTAGTGCGTCGACTCCACACTCGCCACCCAATCGCGCAGGGCGTCGTTGATTGCGTCTTTCAGGGTGCCACTGCCCGACGTCACCGGGATGACCTCGGCGCCGAGGAGTTGCATGCGGAACACGTTGAGGGACTGGCGCTCGACGTCGACCGCACCCATGAACACGATGCAGTCCAGGCCGAAGAGTGCGCACGCCGTCGCGGTGGCGACGCCGTGCTGACCGGCGCCGGTCTCGGCAATGACTCGCTTCTTCCCCATCCGCTTCGTGAGCAGCGCTTGACCGAGCACGTTGTTGATCTTGTGGGAGCCGGTGTGCGTGAGGTCTTCGCGCTTCAGGAGCACGCGGACGCCGAGGTGTTCGG
>JANLTQ010000269.1:0-4158 GCA_031363005.1 Acidimicrobiia bacterium
GAGATCTGCGCGAGGTCCGAGGGTGCCGCCGCTATGATCGTGTGCAGCTTGTACTACGCCCGTGCGCACGGGCACGCCGATCCTGTCCGCATCTCTGGCGTGAGCACGGTGACGCCGAGCTATCCGAACACCACCATCGACCTGCCGAACTTCGCCACCGACTCCGCCTTCGGCGTCTCCGAGCCCGAGCGCGGCTACCGCGCGTCGATCGCCCACGCCGCGTACGAACAAGCCGGGGTCGGTCCCGATGATCTCGATCTCGCCGAGGTGTACGACCTCTCCACCGCGCTCGAGTTGGACTGGTACGAAGCCATCGGCCTGTGCAAGCCGGGTGAAGCCGAGCAACTCGTGCGCGACGGTGACACCACCATCGGCGGCCGGATTCCGGTGAACCCGAGCGGTGGCTTGGCGTGCTTCGGTGAAGCCGTCCCGGCCCAAGCCATCGCGCAGGTCTGTGAACTGACGTGGCATCTCCGCGGCCAGGCCGGTGCCCGCCAAGTGGACGGCGCCCGAGTCGGCCTGTCGATCAACCAGGGCCTATTCGGTCACGGCAGCTGCGTCATCGTGAGGAAGTAGGCAGGTGAGCATCGCGGCCGACGAGAACCGGCGTCGCCGCGGCAGCCCGGCATGAGTACGGACGGTCTGGCGACCTACTTGGGGCACTCATCGCCGACGTGGTGGTGGTTGCGATCACCGTCGCCGTGCACGTTCCGCTCAACGATGCGATCAAGGCAGCACGAATCGACGTTCCCGCGGCGGATCTCGCTGAGGTGCGAGCGCAGTTCCACGAAGCGCGATGGGCGGCGTGGAACCTGGTGCGGGCGGTCACGTCGACGGGTGCGTTCGCGGCCCTGGCCTGGGCCCTGGTCCTGCACGGTCGGGCGACGGCGTAGTCACCCGTTGTACCCTGCCGCCCTCGCTGCCACTGCCGGCGGCGGTCCAGTTCGAGTCTCGTGTGGTGAGGATGCAGATGGTTTGGAACTTTGCTGACTTGATCGAGGGCGTTGCGGACATCGCGCCCGATCGCACCGCAGTCATCTGCGGCGACCGGCGGGAGACGTTCGCGGAACTCGACGAGCGGTCCACCCGGCTCGCGAACCACCTGCTGGCGAACGGCGTCACCGCGGGAGATCACGTGGGTATCTACGCATACAACGGGCCCGAGTGGGTCGAGGCGATGTTCGGTGCCTGGAAAGCGCGTGCGGTCCCGATCAACGTGAACTACCGGTACGTCGAGGCCGAGCTGGCCTACCTGTTCGACAACGCGGATCTCGTCGGTCTCGTGCACGGACGGGAGTTCGTCTCGCGAATCGCAGCCGTGAAGGACCAGTGCCCGAAGCTCAAGGTGCTGGTCTCGATCGAAGACGGCACGGACGGGGACCTGTCGACGATCGGCAGCGTCGAGTACGAAGCGGCGCTGAGCGGCGCGTCGGCCAAACGGTACGACCAGCCGCGGAGCCCCGACGATCTCTACGTCCTCTACACCGGCGGTACCACCGGCATGCCGAAGGGCGTCATGTGGCGTCAAGAAGACTTCTTCCACTCCACCATCGGCGCGCTTATGGGCGGCGGCAACACGTTCGACTCTCCGGAAGACGTCATGGAGTTGGCCCGCAGTGGGGGCACGCTCGTCGGGTTCCCCGTCGCGCCCTTGATGCACGGTGCCGCGCAGTGGGTTGCGCTCATGCTCCTGCTCCAGGGCAACACGCTCGTGCTCAGCGACTCAAAAAAGATGGACCCGCACGACGTGTGGGCAACCGTGGTGCGCGAGAACGTGATGACGATCAGTCTCGTGGGCGATGCAATGGCACGACCGCTCATCGAAGCACTCGAAGACGAGGGTGCGGACTACGACCTCTCCAACTTCTATGTCATCGGGTCCGGCGGTGCGATTCTCTCGCCGACGGTCAAGCAGAAGATCAACGAAGTGCTCCCGAACGTCTTGATCATCGATTCACTCGGCGCCTCTGAGACCGGGTTCCAGGGTTCGGTTGCCGGTGCCGACGCAGAAGGCAAGCCCCGGTTCGCGATGGGGGACCACACCGTGGTCATCGACGAAGACGGCGTGCCGATCGAACCTGGTTCGGGCATCGTGGGGCTACTCGCCCGCAAGGGCTACATGCCGCTCGGCTACTACAAGGACGAGGCCAAGACCGCGTCCACGTTCATGGTGTTGAACGGCGAACGCTGGGTGGTGCCCGGCGACATGGCGCGTGTGGAGGAAGACGGCCAGATCACGTTGCTCGGGCGCGGATCGGTGAGCATCAACTCCGGTGGCGAGAAGATCTTCCCCGAGGAAGTGGAGCTGGCGTTGAAGTCGCATCCCGACGTGTTCGACGTCGTGGTCGTGGGGGTGCCCGACGAACGGTGGGGTGAACGAGTGGCCGCGGTCGTCAAAGCACGCGGCGATGCGACACCGACCGCCGATGACCTCGCCGCGCACGCGCGAACGACCATCGCGGGTTACAAGGTGCCGAAGGAAGTGCACCTCGTCGACGAGATCGTGCGCTCCCCTTCGGGCAAGGCCGACTACCGCTGGGCGAAGTCGATCGCCACCGAAACGGACTGAGCCGCGGGCCCGGTCTCCTGGAACTGACGGGCGACCGCCGGTCAGTTCCCCGGGAGGATCGCGACGTCCCGAGCGATGTCCCAGGTCGGCCAGAGAGCCGTGCCACTCGTTGCGGGTGGCGAGGCCAGAACTGCGAATCCGTGGACGCCGCCGGTCCCGTCGATGGTGTACCCGCCGGTGCCCGAGCCCAGCATCGAGACCCCCTGCACCGACCGCCCCGGCTGGGCGGGCCAGACGTTCGTCGGTGAAGGCGGTGCCGCGCTCGAACCGATCGCGAACGCGTGCAGATTCCCATCCCGATCGACGACGTACCCACCGGACCCGTTCGCCAGGATCGTGATCCCACGGGCGCGATCGTCGCCCGACCAATACGGGCTGCCGTGGGGGAGCGGTGGGAGGGTGCTCGCGCCGACACGGAACCGATGGATTCCGCCGAAGAGATCGACGACGTAGCCGCCCTTTCCGTTCGGCATCAACGCAACCCCGCGTGCGGCATCCCAGCCCTGCCAATACGGCGCGCTCTTCGCAGCCGGCGGTGCGGCGCCGGACCCGATGGAGAACGGGTGGAGGCCGCCGTACCCGTCGAGGGTGTAGCCGCCCGCACCGTCAGGGAGGACCGCCACGCCGCGTGCGATGTCCCACCCGGGCCAGTACGCAACGCCGGAGACGCTGGGCGCGCTGGCGGTGCTCCCCACCTGGAATCCGTGCAATCCGCCGTACCCGTCGAGGGTGTAGCCACCCGTCCGGGCCGTGGCCGGGAGCACGTGAATCACGGTGCTCGCGGTGCTGGATCCTCCGACACCGGCGACGATCAACGACACCGTGTAGTCGCCCGGCGTCATGAACATGTGGGCCGGACTCACCTCCGCGGAGAGGCTCCCGTCACCGAAGTTCCACAGGCGAGTGTCGGCGCGCACGCTGTGGTCCACGAACCACACGTTGAGGGGGCTTGCGCCGCGGGTCACGTGAGGTGTGAAGCTCGCCGTGACCGGAGGCGCCTCGCTGAGTGCGAGCACGAACACCGCGTACTTCAGCGGATCGGTGGGCGGACGCGCGTCGTAGCCGTCGGTGATGAACAGCTGATCGCCGACGGTTTCCACCGAGGTCGGGTTGAGGATGCCGAACTTCCCGAGCGGGAGAGTCCACCCGGGAGCCGCCGTCCAACTCGCAGTGTCGACTTTCACGAGTTCGTTGGTGGCCGTCGTCACGAGCAAGGTGTTGGCGTCGGTGAAGGTCATCCCGACGATGGTGGTACCGGCACCGGTGATGGTGATGTCGGGGCCGATGGTGTTCGTCGCGTAGTTGTACGTCCGGATCTTCTGACCTTTTCCGAAGTACAGGCCGCCGCCCGGGCGCACTCCGGCCGCTGCCGCGTTCGTTCCTTCGGGCAGGGGTTGGTACGACTCGACCTGGAACTTCCCGGCCACGTCGCGCTTCAGCCGGAATGCAGTGGGTTGAAATGGCGCGACGCCGCAACAGTTGCCGGAGAACACGTACAAGCTGTCGGTCCCGACGTCGTAGGCCATGGAAAGAAATGCGTCCGCTCGTGCTGCGCCGGCTGCGACACCACCCCCGACGGCGTGCGCCGC
>JANLTQ010000293.1:0-11435 GCA_031363005.1 Acidimicrobiia bacterium
TGCTGGCGGCGCGAGGCGTGGTGTACGCACCCGATTTCGTCGTCAATGCGGGAGGAATTCTCAACATCGCCGAAGAGTTCACGGGTTATTCGAGGGACCGAGCCTTCGCGGCTGCGGCGGGTATCGAGAGCACGACGACGCGCGTGTTCGCGCTCGCGCGCGAGTGGTCGGTGGCGCCCGGGCGGGCGGCCGTGCGCATGGCCCGCGAACGCATCGAACGCGAACCCTTCGGCGCAGGCCGGTGGGAGCCGGGGGACCCGGCGGCGTGGACGGGTGGCGAGCCACTCCTCCGGCTGCGTCCATGAGGCACGACTTCTAAACTCCGCACATGATGTTGGACGTCGACGAAGTTGTCGCACGGTGTCGGACGGCGCGTGGCGAGCACACGCCGCCACTTGCGATCCGCGATGTCTTGACGGAGTTGGTGGCGAATGCCGGCGCGTTGGCGACTGCGCTCGGACCGGTGCACGAGGGTGGGATCCAGCCGTTGTATCGGTCACCCGACCTGACCGTGCTCCGGATCGCGTGGACACCGGGAATGAAGTTGCAACCCCACAACCACGCCATGTTCGCGGTGGTCGGGATGTACGGCGGTCAGGAGGACAACGCGTTCTTCCGACGTGCTGAGCGGGGCCTCGAATCGGCCGGTGGACGAGACCTCGTCGCCGGTGATGTGCACGTCATGGGCCACGACGCGATCCACGCGGTTTCGAACACCCGCGGGGAGTACGCCGTGGCGCTCCACGTGTACGGCGGCGACTTCTTCGACGCCGAGCGCTCCGAATGGGACCCATTGACCTTCGAGGAGCGGCCCCGCGATCTGGAGAACACCGCCCGCCGCTTCACCGAAGCGAACGCGGCGTGGGCCGCACGGCCGCAGTAGCACGCGAGCTCGGATCTAGCCTGCCCGTATGGGCTCACATCTTGCCGACGTCTGGTTCAAGGTCACCGATCTCGCGGTCGTCTCCGGGTCGGGGTGCACCGTCACCACCGAGGACGGCACGGAGTATCTGGACTTCACCAGCGGAATCGCGGTCACCAGTACGGGTCACTGCCATCCGACGGTCGTCGCCGCGATCCAGGAGCAGGCGACGAAGTTCATCCACGCGCAGGTGAACTGTTATCGCCATCCGTTGCTCGAGCAGTTGGCAACGCGTCTGGCGGACATCGCGCCCCGCGGAATCGACACATTCTTCTTCGCGAACTCCGGTGCCGAAGCCACCGAGGCGGCGGTGAAGTTGGCGAAGCACGCGACTGCGCGTCCGAACGTCGTGGTGTTCCAGGGATCGTTTCACGGTCGGTCGCATCTCACCATGGCGATGACCACGTCGAAGACCGGGTACCGGGCCGGGTACCAGCCGCTGCCGAGTGGGATCTTCGTCACGCCCTTTCCGTACGCGGTGCGCGACGGCGGCACCGAGGCGGATGCCGTCAAGCGCGCGCTCGAAGCGTTCGATTTGTTGTTGGTCACTCAGACTGCGCCGGCGGAAACCGCGGCCGTCGTGATGGAACCTGTTCTCGGCGAAGGCGGGTATCTTCCGGCCCCGCGCGAGTTCGTCGAAGGGATCAAGGCGCGCTGCGAGCAGCACGGCATCCTCTTCGTGGCCGACGAAGTGCAATCAGGTTTCGGGCGCTCCGGGACGATGTTCGCGATCGAGAGTTCGGGGATCGACCCGGACATCGTGGTCATGGCGAAGGGCATCGCGTCCGGATTCCCGATCTCCGCGATCGGTGCGTCGGCCGAGATCATGGGTCGCTGGCCCGTCGGCGCGCACGGCGGCACCTACGGCGGGAACCCGATCGGGTGCGCGGCGGCGCTCGCCACCATCGACGTGCTGACCGCGCCGGGCTTCTTGGAGAACGTCCGTGACCGGGGTGAACAACTCCGCGCTGGCCTCCGGGATCTCGCGGTCGCGCATCCCGTGATCGGCGACGTGCGCGGACCCGGGCTCATGGTCGGCTGCGAACTCTTCGACGCGGATGGTCAGCCGGATGCGGCGCGCGTGGCGGCCGTCGCCGCGCATTGTCGGGAATCGGGGCGGTTGCTGTTGATGAACGCTGGGACCGCCGGCAACGTGCTGCGGTGGATGCCGCCGCTCGTGGTGTCCGAGGCCGAGATCACCACCGCTCTCGACGCGTTCGGCGCTGCACTCGGGGCCACTGCGTAGGAGGCGGTCCGCGCCGCGCTCGGCGCTCAGCGCCGACGGGACACCTTCCGACGAAGGCGTTCGTTCCGACGGTCGCGTGTGATCGCCTCCACCACCTTCAGGCCGGGGATGCCCGTGACGCCACCACCACCGTGGGTCGCGCTCGACGCTTGATACAGACCGTGAATGGGCGTGCGGTAGTCCGCGTACCCCGGCGCTGGTCGCATGTGGAACAGCTGCGACGGTGACAACTCGCCGTGGAAGATGTTCCCGCCGATGAGTCCGTAGGTGTGTTCCATGTCGTAGGGCCCGATGATCTGGCTGTGCAGGATCGAATCGGTGAAACCGGGCGCCACCACTTCCATCTGGGCGATCAGGCGCCGGCCGTAGTCGTCCAGTTCGGCGCGGTGCGGCTCTTCGGACCACGTGCTCGGGACCCACTGCGTGAACATGGACATCACGTGCTTGCCCTCCGGCGCCAGCGTCCGGTCGAACACCGACGGGATGCAAATGTCGGCGAAGGGTGCGCCGGCCGCATGCCCCGAGACGGCATCTTGGAACGCCTGCTCGACGTGGTCGAGGCTCGGCGCCAACACGATCGTGCCGCCGTGGATCGCCGGGTTGAACCCGGGCGCGGCGCGGAACTCGGGGAGCCGATCCAGCGCGAGGTTGATCTTGACCGTGCCGCTACGGGACTTCCAACGGCGAATGTCGGCGAGGAAGTCATCGGGCAGATCGGTGGGGTCGAGTTGGTGGAGAAACGTGATCTGGGGGTGGGTGGCGGCCACCACGGTGTCGGCGAGGATCTCCTCACCCGATTCGGTGACCACGCCGATCGCGGTGCCGTTGCGAACGAGGATCTTCGCCACGCTCGTGTCGGTGCGCACCTGGGCGCCGAACGACTCGGCCGCGTCCCGGAGCGCTTGGGTGACCGCACCCATTCCGCCCTCGGGGAAACCCCATGCTCCGAGCTGGCCGTCGCCGACGTCACCAATTTTGTGGTGCGCCATCACGTACGCGGTGCCGGCTGACCGTGGTCCGGCCCACGTTCCGATGACGCCACTGACGGACAGCACGCCACGCATGGCGTCGGACTCGAACTCGTCCTCGACGAGATCGGCGATGCTCATGGTGAAGAGTCGGGTGATGTCCGCGATGGCGCGCTGATCCCAGTGTCGTGCCGTCCACCCGAAGCGACCTTGCGACAGCAGGTCAGCTGCGTGATGCGAGCCGAGCTTGGGCGGTGTCTCGGTGAGGAGTGGCGCGAGGACGTCGGCGAGTCCGCCGAGCCAGGTCTCCCACCGCTCGTACGCATCCGCGTCCCGGCGCGAGAACATCGAGATCGCGGCGTGGCGGGCGCGCGCATCGTCGGGGAGTTGCAACGCGCGGCCGTCCGGGTGGGGTGCGAAGTACGGGCCCTGCGGAAGGATGCGGTAGCCGTGGCGTTCGAGCTGCAGCTCGCGTTGGATCGTCGGTGGCATGAGGCTGACCACGTACGAGAGCGCGGTCATCTTGAAGTCGGGGCCCCACGGTTGTTCGGTGATCGCCGCGCCGCCGACGATCGCTCGCCGTTCGAGGACCGTGACGCGTGCCCCACGCTTGGCCAAGAGCCCGGCCGCGACCAGACCGTTGTGGCCACCACCGATCACGACGACGTCGAAGGGTTCGTTTGCCATGCTTCGAGGCTAAGAGGCCGGGCCGACTCGGACCTATTCGCGCGGGCTCAACTGCGGCGATGTCGACGGGGTTCGCCGGTACCGCTGAGCATCCCGACGAGACGGCGCATTCGGCGGTCGTGAAGGGCCAGTTCGAGGGTGGTGTCAGTGTCGAGCTCGACCGGGATGATCGAGAAGGTAAACGGCACGGACAGTCGTTCGCCGCGCCGAGCGCGACGCGCCTGATCCACCCGACACGCTCCGAGCGGGATTCGGACGCCCGGTCCGGGTCGGGCGACGCGCCGCCAGAACAACAAGCCCGGCTCCGGCCCCGCGTAGCCGGCGCGAAATTTCGAACCGATCCCCGGCAGCTCGCCGCGTACGACGCGCACTGAGCATTCGAATCCGCCCGGCCGGTCGAGTCGGAGGTAGAGGTGGCGCCCGCTGGTGAACAGACCGGCGACTGTCACGACCGCGACCGCAATGAGAATCACGACGGTCGCCAACTGAGTCAGCCGTTCAGCGCACGACTGGCGCGCTCGACCAGCGTTTGGATGACGAGACCGCGCTGTGCGTCGCACTCGTGCGGCGCGCCGGTGCGTGCGACTTCCGCGAACTCGGCCCGCACGCGCGCGAAGGACCCTGCGCGCGCTCCGGCACGCGCGTCCACGAACGCCGAACGATCGCGTCCGTAGACCTCGACTTCGGTGCGGCTGGGTTCGATGGCGCTCGCGCACGACAGGGTGACCTCACTGTGGGCACCGTTCTCGTGGGTGAGCAACAGCCCGACCCACTGGCGCGGATCGCCGTGGCCCTGAATGTCGGTGACCGGTCCGAGCGCGGCCTCGACGAGATCGAGGATGTGGGGGCCCACATCCAGCAGCGCGCCCTGGTCCAGCCGCCAACCGCCGGCGAACGCGCCGCCCAGGAATGCGCCGGAAATGAAACACGCCCGTCCGCCCGTGGGGTTCATCGTCGCAACGTCGGCGAGGAAGTCCCGCACGACATCGGCGAAGCGATAGGTCAAGAGCATGATCGAGCCGACGCCGTTCTCGGCCACCGCGTCGGCGATTCGGCGAGCTGCGCCGACGTCGAGACCAAGTGGCTTCTCGAGCAGCAGCGCCTTTCCGGCGTTGGCGGCGCGAACGGCGAGGTCGGGCTGCGCGGAGGGGACCACCGCGATGGCCACGGCGTCCACATCGTCGAGCAGCGCGTCGAACGACGGATAGCTCGCAACTCCGTGGTCGGCCGCGAGCGCCGCTGCGTGCTCGGCGGTGCGGGACCAAACCCCGGCCAACTGGGTCTCGGGCCCGGCGGCGAGGAGTGGTGCGTGCACCATCCGCGCCCAGGGTCCGGCGCCGGCGAGCCCCACGCGCACGGGCGCGGTCACGGGAGTTGCACCTCGGCCCGGGCCACCCCGGCTCGATCGTGGCGCGCCACCACGGAAATGGTCGCGCCGCTCGGACCCTTCACGATCCATTCGGCGATGGCACGGTCGATCGTGGAGTCCACGTGCCCGTCGGACACGGCCATCATCGTGCGGGCCCGAGACCGTCCCGGGAGTTGCGTGAGTTCGGTGGTGGCGCGGCCGACGAGCAACTCGACGCTCTCCGGCCACTCGATCGTGACTTCGACGGCGCGCACCGCGGATCGTTCCAGCGCCCGCTTGGTGATGTTGGTGGGCATCCACCCGGCGTTCTTCACGACGGTGCGGATCGCGTAGGTGCCGTCGCCGAGCGGGGTGGCGCGCAGGTCATGGACCACGAGTTCTGGGAGCGACAGCGCCTGAGCGACTGCCCACGCGCTGTGGGGCGCGATCTCGGCCTCCATGAGCTGCGCGGGCGGGTTCGACCACGTCCGGAACGTGTCCCAACCGCCGAGCTCGACCGGACCGAGTTGGGGATGATCGAACCGATACCAGTCGACGAAGCCGGCACCGTCGAGCACGTCGTCGTTCCACGCGAGCAGCGTGAGGTCGTCCTCGACCGGATGGTCCGCGAACCACTCGATGTACTTGTGTTCGATGCCGGCGGCGCGCATCGGACTCCAGAACTCGGTGGTCCATCCGAAGATGCCGAGCACGTCGTACGCCCACTCGTCGCCGCAGCCGGTGATCGAACCCTTCGGGTCGTAGCGGAACTCGTGGAACACTGATGCGGTCTCGTACCCGGTGATCTCGGTGGCGCGCCGGCCCATGGTCTTGTACATCACCAGGTCGGCCGTCGGGAACTCGTCGTCGGCCTTCCCGCCGAAGGGACGCAGGATGACCCCGGCGTAGGTGTGGTACGCGAAGTACACGCCCACGTTGGGTCGGGCGGTGACCGCGTCCACCACGGTGCGGACTTCCGGCTCCGAGGTGGGGTAGCGCCCGGCTCCCGGTTGGTCGCCCTCGGGTTTCCAGTCCTGGGGGAAGTTCCGGTTGAGGTCGATGCCCTGCTGCGCCGGAGCCATCGGTACCCGGTCCGGATCGAAATCGTGGATCACACCTTCGGGCAGCAGTCGGTAGAAGGGGCCGTCGCCCACATCGTCCATCGGACGGGCGACCATCAATCGCGGATCGTCCGGATGCACCGACCAGGCGCCGTCCGGATCTTCGACTCGCATCAGCAGGATGCGACCGTCGCCGTCGGCATCGCGTTCCATCAACCCCGGCTGTTGCTCCGGCCGGGGGTACGTGCGCGCGGAGGAACGAAGGTAGATCGGGTCCTTCGTGCGCAGGGCCAGTTCCACGCCGTCGGGGTTCACGCGTGGCATCACGTAAAAGGTGCGCGTATCGACGGCCCGAGTCACGGCCGCGTCTGATCCGTAGGACGCGGTCAGGTGGTGCAGGAGATGCAGCGCCGCGGTGGACGCGGTGATCTCGGTGGCATGGATGTTGCACTCGAAGAACACCGCCGGCTTCTCGTCGTGGTTGCCGTGGCCACGGTTCGTCACGGTGGCGAGCCAGATGGTGCGACCCTCGAACGAGGTGCCGGCCGCCTCGAGCGTCGTGAGGTTCGGGTGCGCCGCGGCGAGCGCTTCGAGTTCGGTGGTGAGCTCGTCGTAGGTGTGGAGATGATCGAAGCGAGGGGCGGACATCCCGGAGGACACTACGCGTCGAGTATCACCGCGGCTTCGAGGTCGGCGCGGACGTGCACGGAGTCGCCGACGGCGACGGGGCGGGAACTCGTGACGGTCATCGGGCCGTCGGCGGTGTCGACCTCCAAGAGGTAGTGATCACGGCGGAACCAGGCGGCGCGCACGGTGCTACGGACGGGACCGTCGGGATCGACGCGCAGATCCGCGGCGCGGAATCCGACCCAGACGGCGGTCGCGCCCGGTGGCGCGCTGACCGGCCCCCACGGGGTGGTGGCCAACCCGTCGACGACTTGGAGACGCAGCTCGGTGCTCACTCCGAGGAAGCGTGCGACCACAATCGAGTTCGGTGCGCGCCAGACGTCCGCCGCCGGGCCTCGCTGGAGGACGTGCCCACCGTCGAGCACGACGACGGTGTCGGCCAGCGTGAAGGCTTCGTCAAGGTCGTGGGTGACGAGCAGGGTGGGCGTGCCCGCGGCGCGGATGATGCGATGCAGTTCGGCGGCGAGGTGTTCACGCCGTTCCCGGTCGACCGACGCCAACGGCTCGTCGAGCATGAGGAGCCGCGGCGACGGCGCGAGCGCGCGTGCCAACGCCACGCGCTGTTGTTCGCCGCCGGAGAGCTGGTCGACGCGCCGATGGTCATAGCCCGCCATTCCGACGAGATCGAGGACGGCTCGGGCCCGGGTCTGGCGCTCGGACTTGGTCTGGCCGCCGTCGCGCATGCGGAGACCGAACTCGACGTTCCCGATGACGTCGTGATGGGAGAACAAGGCATGGTCTTGGAACATCAGACCGAAGCCGCGCCGGTGCGCAGGCAGGTGCGTCACCGGATCGTCGTCCCACACGATGTCGCCGGTGGTCGCGGGCTCGAGGCCGGCGATCGCCCGAAGGAGGCTGGTCTTGCCGCTTCCGCTCGGTCCGAGGACCGCAACGATCTCGCCCCGGTTCACTGTCAGGTCGACCCGATCGAGCGCGACGGTTTCGCCGTACTGCACTGAGACCCCGGAGACGTTCAGCATCAGAACGCCGACTCGGTGCGACCGGAACGCTCGCCGACGAGCGCGACGAGCCCGGTGATGACCATGAGGATGGCGGCGAGGGCCATCGCCTGATCCACGTTGGTGGCCCCGGGGCGGCTGAGGAATCGGTAGATCGCCACGGGAACCGTCGTGGTGTCCGGTCGCACGATGAACAGCGTCGCGCCGAACTCGCCGAGTGAGATCGCAAACGCGAAGCCCGCCGCGACCGCGGCCGCGCGGCGGATCGCGCGTAGATCGATTTCTCGCCAGACCCGCAAGGGTGGCGCGCCGAGCAGCGCCGCCGCCTCGCGTTGGCGCGGATCAATGGCGCGCAGCACGGGAACGGTGGCGCGGACGACGAACGGCAGCGCCACGAGCGCGTGCGCGATCGGGATGATCCACCACGAGGTGCGCAGGTCCACGGGTGGCGCATCGAACACGATCAGGAAGCCGAACCCCACCGTGACCGCCGAGATGCCGAGCGGCAACACCACGAGTGATTGCGCGACGCGCGCGATGCGAGCTCGCCGCCCGGGCCGGGTGAGCGCGGTTGCGAGTGCGAGGCCGAGGAGCACCGCAATCGAGGTGGCGACGGTGGCGATCTGGAGCGAGTTCACGAGTGCACCGACCGAGGTCGCGCCGGCACCGACGGGGAGCGTGTCGAGATGGGTGTAGCCGTACGCACCGTCAGCGAAGGACTGGCGGAGTAGGTCGAGTGACGGAATCGCAACGAGCAGGAGCGCCGGAAGTAGACCTGCGGTAGGCAGCAGCCGAGCTCGTCGACCCACCGGCAGGTGGCGCGCAGAGGTGGGGCGCGAGACCCGCTGCGCCCTCCCGGTCATGGTCCCCGCAACGATGAGCGCGCCGACCACGGCGACCAACTGCACCACTGACAGCGCGGCGGCGGTGCGCAGGTCCAGGAGTTGCGCGGTCTGGCGGTAGATCTCGGTCTCGAGCGTCGCGAACTGGGGTCCCCCGAGAATCAGGATCACGCCGAAGGACGTGAAGCAGAACAGGAACACGATGGACGCCGCGGCGATGATCGCCGGGCGCAGGGCAGGCAGGGTCACGGTGAGGAAGGTGCGCCGTGGGCTGGCGCCGAGCACCCGCGCCGCATCTTCTTCGGTCCGACTCAAGCCGCGCCACGAACTCCCGACGATTCGCACCACGATGGCCACGTTGAAGAAGGCGTGCGCGATCACGATCGCACCGAGTGAACCTTGGACGCCGAGCGAGCGAAAGGCCGTCGCCACCACCACGGTCGGAAGCACGAACGGCATGGTGAGAACCGCGACCAGCAGCGCGCGCCCCCGAAAGCGGTACCGGCTCAGGACCGCGGTCGCCGGGAGTGCGATCGTCAGCGTCGCCAGCGTCGAGATGGCCGCCTGTTCGACGGTGAACCAGACGACGTGGCGGAGGCTCGCGTCGCCGAGCACGGCGCCGATCGGGCTGACGTCGAGTGAGCCGCGCACCGTGAACCCACGGCCGAGAATCGCGACCACCGGCCAGAGAAAGAACACGCCGAGGAACGCGAGCGGGACCCCGACGAGCAGCGCACGTCCGAGCCTCGGCCGGTGCGCGTTGCTCAGCGGAGAACGTGCGCGGTCCACTGCGAAATCCACTGCTTGCGGTCCCGGCCGATCTGGGCCGGCGTGAGGGTGAACGGCCGGGACGGGATGGTGGCGAACTTGGTGAAGACTTCCGGCAGCGGAGTGTTCGGCATCACCGGGTCCACGAACATGCTGAGCGGAAGATCGCGTTGAAAGCGTGCGCTCAGCATGAAGTCGATCAGCGCACGCGCGCCGTCCGGATGCGCCGCTCCTCGCAGCACGCCCGCAAACTCGACCTGGCGAAAACAGGTGGCGTCGAGTGACACCGTCGGGGCCGTGGTGGGTTGTGGATCAGCGAAGTACACCTCGGCGGGTGGACTCGATGCGTAGCTGACCACGAGCGGGCGCGTGCCTTTGCTGCCGGCGGCGCCGGAGAACTCGCCGTTGTACGCGGCTTCCCAACCGTCGACGACCTTGACCCCGTTGGCCCGCAGGCGGTCCCAGTAGTCGAGCCAGCTGGTTTTCGAGTGGGCGACAGTCGCGGCCACGAAGGCCAGGCCCGTGGAGGACGTCGCCGGATTCTCGACGACCAAGAGGTCGCGGTACTTGGCTTCGGTGAGTTGATCCAAGGTCTTCGGGATCTCGAGCTGATGATCGGAGAACCACCGGCGATCCGCGTTGACACAGACATCGCCGAAGTCGATTGGAGTGGCGTGGCGCGAACGGTCGAGTTGGAACGCAGCCGGGATGCGACTCACGCCACGCGCGCGGTACGTCGCGAAGACGTGCTCGTCCAGAGCGCGGGTGAGGAATGTGTTGTCCACGCCGAACATCACGTCACCGAGCGGCGCGTCCTTCGTGAGGATCACCTGGTTGAGCGCAACACCGGCGTCGCCGTTCTTCAGGATGCGAACCTTCCAGCCCGTCGCTTTGGTGAACGCCGCCAGCACCGGCTTGGACACCGCGAACGAATCGTGGGTGACGAGCGTGACCGTGCGCGTGGTTTTCGCCTCGGTCGGACTGCTCGAGCTGCACGCGCTCGCCGTCAGCAGCACGGCAACGGCGAGGATCGACATTCGGATACGCATCACTGGCCTCCGGACGGTTGGATCGCGAACACGGTGCCGGTGCGCACCGAGACGCTCGCGGGTGACTCGACGATTTCGTTGCTGACACCGAGGGTCGACGTGGGCGTGAGGTCAGCGTCGGCGAGTGCCCACCGCAGCCCCGAGGTCGTGACGCCGTGCGCGGGGCCGCCGACGGCGAGCAGCGTCACGATGCTCGCAACGTCGCCGGTGAGAAGAGCCTGATCGTGTACCACCGTCAATCGGGCTGATCCGATGAGCGCGGTGATGCGCATTTCCGCCCACTGCGGGGCGGCGAGGAGCGCGAGTCCGGCGAGCTCATGATCGAGCCGCCCGCCGCCTGCGCCGATCACCACGACGTCGGTGGCACCTTCGCGACGGGTCGCTTCGAGCGCGAGTTCGAGGTCGGTGGCGTCCTTGTCGGTCGGGTGGCGTTCGATCCGCGCGCCGTCGCGTTCGGCGCGCGCCAGATCGTCGGGACCAACGGAGTCGAAGTCGCCCACGACGATGTTCGGCACGCGAGCGAGCGCGTACACCTGCGCCAAACCGGAGTCGGCGGCGACGATCAGCGCGTCGGTCGGCAGTACGGAGCGCCAGGTCTCGTCGAGCAGGTCGCCGCCCGCGGCCACGATGGCGTGCATCGGTCGTCCTCACGGTCAGTGGACTCACCGACGCGCACGGAAGGCTGCAAAGACTCCCTGCGCCGGCATGATCCGGATCAGGTGGTGACGGTCGGGGGCTGCGTGCCCCACCTCTCAGCCCGGCGCACCGGACTCCCGCGTTGACGCCGTGACCCTATCGGTTTGGCGTCTCGGCGCCGTTCGAGTGGTTCGGTCGGCGGTTGACGCGGCGCGTGAGTCGCTGCGACTGAGAGTTGCGCGGCGGGGTTGTCGACCCGCTG
>JANLTQ010000304.1:0-2182 GCA_031363005.1 Acidimicrobiia bacterium
CCTTCACTTCGTCGAGCGGAACCGAGGCGAAGTGAAGGCCATCAAGGCGGCCTTCGGGTGCACGGTCAACGACGTGGTGTTGGCCACCGCGACCGGCGCGCTGCGCCACTACCTCGAGTTCCTCGACGCGCTCCCGGACCGCGCGCTGATTGCGTCCTGTCCCGTGTCGGTCCGGAATGACGAGACCGCGCACATCGACAGTGCAAACAAGGTGAGCTCGATGTTCGTTTCGCTGCCGACCCATCTCCACGATGTGGAGGATCGGGTGGCGCACATCCAGGACGCGACGAAGGGTGCCAAGGAAGAGCACAATGCCGCGGGTGCGCGGACGCTGATGGAGCTCGGTGAGTTGGCGGGGCCGTTGAGCTTCGGGCTGGCGAGTCGGCTGCTCGGTGGACTCGCGAGCCGGGGGACCGTACCGATCAACCTCGTGATCTCCAACGTTCCCGGTCCAACGTTCCCGCTGTACCTTGCGGGCGCTCGCGTGGTCTCACTCGTGCCGCTCGGACCTCCGATCGAGGGGGCCGGCTTGAACGTCACGGTGATGAGTTATCTCGATCGGATGGACTGGGGTTTCATCGCGTGTCGGGAACTCGCGCCGCAGCTTCAACAGTTAGCGCACGCCGTCGACGGCGCGCATCGAGATCTGCTGAAGGCCGCCGGAGTCTGAACTTCGCGGCGTGACCTGCGCGTGAGGACGGTCGCCCCATCGACGGGGACGCTTTCGCACGCGGGTACATTCGGCTCGGCGCCACAGAGAGACGGGTCCCGATGCTCATCACGATGCCGCAGTTGGGCGAGACGGTCACCGAGGGCACGATCGTCGAGTGGTTCAAGGGTGTCGGGGACTCGATCGCCGAGGACGAGGTGCTTTTCGAGGTCTCCACCGACAAGGTCGACACCGAGATCCCTTCCCCGGTGGCCGGGATCGTCAGCGAGATTCTCGTCGGCGAAGGCGACACCGTCGCCGTCGGCACCCCGCTCGCGGTCGTGACCTCCAATGGCGTCACCGACGACGACGACACCAGCACGACGGTCGCGAAGACCCCGACTGCGACGGAGGCACTGCGCCCGGACGCCGACCTTCCCACGGAACGTCTTGAACCCGCCGAGCGGACCGAAAGGCTCGGGCTCGGTGCGCACGTGACCCGAGACGACGTCGCTGCCCGTCTCGCCGCCCGCGATGCTCCGCTCCAGCGGCCGGCGCCTCGCGCTCGCGACGCAGTCTCCCAGCCACGGAAATCCCAGCCATCGAAATCCCAGCCGTCGGCCGCGCCCGTGACCGCCGGCGATCGCGATAGCACCGAGCCGTTCACCACGATCCGGCGCCGCACCGCGGAGCACATGGTCCGGTCGCTGGCCACATCGGCGCACACGCTCGTGGTGATGGACGCGGACTTTTCCTCCGTCCGCCGCGCACTCGACGGAGAGCAGGACAGCTTCCGGGACGAAGAAGGATTTGGTCTCACGTACCTCCCGTTCGTCGCTCGTGCGGTCGTCGATGCTCTGAGCGAGTTCCCGCGGGTGAATGCGAGCGTTGGTGAGGACGCGTTGATCGTGCACCGAGACGTGCACCTCGGGATCGCGGTGGATCTGGAGTTCGAGGGGCTCGTCGTTCCGGTGATCCGTCACGCGAGTGAACTCCGCGTGCGGGCGTTGGCGCGAGCGATGCACGAACGCAGTGTGGCGGCGCGTGAGCGCGCCCTCGGTCCCGACGATCTGGCGGGTGGAACGTTCACCCTCACCAACGCCGGCGGCTACGGCACGTTGCTCACGGCTCCGATCATCAGTCAGCCCCAAGTGGCGATCATCGCGACGGACGGCGTTTCGATGCGGCCCGTCGCCATACCGCTTGGTGACGCGACGGGACCGGAGTACGGCGTCGCGGTGCATCCGATCGGAAACTTGGCCATGTCGTTCGACCACCGCGCCTTCGACGGTGCGTACGCATCGGCGTTTCTCGGGCGGGTCGTGGAGATCCTCGAGTCGCGTCGGTGGGTCGAGGAACTGGCGTGAGCGCCGACGTGCTCGGAGACGAAGCCATTGCCGACTTTCGGCTCGCGTGCATCTCGCGTGCGCTCGATGATCGCGAGATCGCGCTGCAGAAACAGACGCGGGTGTTCTTCCAGATCTCCGGTGCCGGTCACGAAGCGCTCCTCCTCGCGCTCGCGCGCGAGCTGCG
>JANLTQ010000327.1:0-1852 GCA_031363005.1 Acidimicrobiia bacterium
CGGCGCGGCGGATCTGGGCGCGCTGGATGCGCGATCGCTACGGGGCGAAGAACGAACGCTCGATGCAACTTCGCTTTCACACCCAGACCGCAGGTGTTTCACTGACGGCCCAGCAACCCGAGGTGAATCTGGTGCGCACCGCCATCGAGGCACTGGCCGGCGTGCTCGGCGGAACGCAGAGTCTGCACACCAACTCGTTCGACGAGGCGCTGGCGCTCCCGACCGAAAAGTCCGCTCGGCTCGCCTTACGGACCCAACAGGTGATCGCGCACGAGACTCGGGTGACGAACGTTGCTGACCCGTTGGGTGGATCCGGGTACGTCGAGGAGATGACCGACGAGATGGAACGGCAGGCCGAAGCAGTGTTTGCGCACATCGAGTCGTTGGGGAACGGCTCCATGCTCGAGGGCGCGCTCGTCGGCATCGAGACCGGCTATTACCAGCGCGAGATTGCTCAGGCGGCGTACGACATCGAGCGCAAGCTCAACGACGGCCGCCACACCATGGTGGGTGTCACCGAATTCTTCGAAGGGAACGACGAGCCGCCACCGGACATTCTGGAAATTGGGCGCGAGTGTGAAGAACAGCAGCTCAAGCGATTGGCCGAAGTGAAGGCGGATCGCAACTCGGCGGCGGTCGACGACGCGCTGAACCGCCTTCGCGCTGACGCCACCGACCCCTTGGTGAACCTCATGCCGGCGCTGCTCGAGGCGGTGCGCGCCTACGCGACCGTCGGCGAAACCGTGGACGCCATGGCCGATGTCTTCGGTCGTTACCGCGAAACCCCGGTGATCTGACACGATGATCAGCGATGTCGAACTGAAGGTTGCACGTGCGGCGAAGGGCTTTATGCCCGACGACGAAGGACTCGCGCTCCACGATGCAGGTCTCAACGGTGGGCGCATCGGGCCACTGTTGGAGATCGGTTCCTACTGCGGGAAGTCCGGCGTCTACCTCGGCTCTGCCGCGCGTGCCGCCGGCACCGTGCTCTTCACGATCGACCACCACCGCGGGTCGGAGGAGAACCAAGCCGAGTGGGAACACCACGATACCGAGGTCGTCGATCCCCGCACCGGGCGCATGGACACCCTGCCCTTCTTCCGCCGCGCCATCGAAGATGCCGGTCTGGAAGGTTGCGTCGTCGGTGTCCTTGGTGATTCACCGACCGTCGGCCACTACTGGACCACGCCCCTCGGTTTCTTGTTCATCGACGGCGGGCACGCCGAGGCGGTGGCCACGGCGGACTACGAGACCTGGGCGCCGCACGTGATGAGCGGCGGGATACTGGCAATCCACGATGTCTTCGAGCGGCCCGAGGACGGCGGTCAGGCCCCGTTCCGCGTCTGGCAACGGGCGCTCGCGGACGGCTTCACCGCCCTCACCGCCGTCGGCTCACTTCGCACCCTGCGGCGCTGAACGCCGACGACCGACGCGTGATTTGCACCCCAGGGGGTGCGAGAGGAGGGCGGGGTCGGGAGGGTCGGGGTCAGCGGGGGTCGGACTCGATGTCGGCGCCGGCCTCGATGAGTTCCTCGGCCGAGAGTCCGAGGGGAAGTCCCTCGCCCCGGAAGAGTCCCGCAGTCGGGCCTTCGCCGCCGAGCGCGTGGGCGGCGAGCACGACCGCAGCGGAGTTCCACGTGGGCTGATCGGCGGTGAAGTACTCACCGAGCCGGTCGAACCGCTCACCCTCGAAATTCATCCCGCACCAGTAAGAACCGTCCTCGTGACGGAGGAACTGCACCCAGGTGAACAGGTCCAGGGCGCGTTCGGTCTCGCCGATTGCGTCCAACGCCATCACGAGTTCGCACGTCTCGGCCGCGGTGACCCACGGCTGATCCGAAACGCAACGCAC
>JANLTQ010000345.1:0-16264 GCA_031363005.1 Acidimicrobiia bacterium
GACGAGATCGTCGAGGTGTTCGGAGAACTCGCGTCCGGGCGTGGATTCCACGAGATGATCGAGCGCGTCCAGGGCGAGCTTCACTTCGGGCCGGTCCAGAAACGCAGCGTCGCCGCGGACGCGGAATGGAATCCCTGACCGGCGTAGCGACTCCTCGAACGCGGCGGACTGCGCGTTCACGCGGTACAGGACGGCCATCGAGGACCAGGGCCGCTGCGGGCCGTTGGCCGTGTGGAGTGCGCGCGCGATTCCTTTGGCTTCGGCATCGGCGTCCGCGAACCGAGTCACCGTCGGCGCGGGACCTGGGCTTCCCACGGCGTGCACGTGGGCTCGCTCGCGCCGAGGAAGCACCGCGCGCGCGGCGTCCACGATTTCGGGGGTGGACCGGTAGTTGACGTCCAGGCGCACAGTCCGGCCGCCGGAAAAATGATCCCCGAAGCGAGTCAGGTATCCGGGGTCTGCGCCCGCGAACGAATAGATCGCCTGATCGGGGTCGCCGACGACGCAGAGGTCGTCCCGTTCGCCGATCCAGCTCCGCAGGAGCCGCAGTTGGGCGCGGCTGACGTCTTGGAACTCGTCGACGAAGAAGTGGCGGAATCTCCACCGTTGTGTCGCAGCGAACTCGGCGTCGGTGTCGAGCGCGTGCGCGCAGAGGCGGACGAGATCGTCGAAGTCGATCACATGCCGTTTGCGCTTCTCGTCCTGGTACTTGCGGTACACGTCCGCAACGTGTTCGACCGCCATGGTGGGGGTGCGCCCTGCGCTCGTGGCGGCCTCGACGTATGCCGCCGGGCCCACCAGCCGGGCTTGGGCCCATTCGATCTCGCCGGCCACCTCGGTGATGGCGATGCTGAGCTGCGGACCGCGTTTCGCACCGATGAGCGGCGCGAGGATCCGAGCCTTGCGATCGAGGAGGCCAGGCATTGACGTGCCTCGATGTTCGTGATGCGCTCGCAACTGCGCGAGCGCAACCGCATGGAACGTTCCAGCGGTGAGGCCCTCGCGGACGCCGAGGCGGCGCAACCGGCTCCGGAGTTCGCCGGCGGCCTTCCGGGTGAACGTGAGGGCGAGCACGTGGCTCGGCTCGATGACTTCTGTGCTGCACTGGAACGCGATCCGGCGGGTCAAGACGCGGGTCTTGCCCGAGCCGGCGGGCGCGAGAATCGCCAAAGGAACGGCAGGCTCGACGACGGCGCGCCGCTGCGATGCGTCGAGGTCGACCAGCAGATGCTCGCCGGGCGAATCAGCCATCCCGCCAACTTACCGACCGAGTGCGACCACTTCTCCGCTCTTGCGACTTCGTCGCAGGCCGCTCGGGCCCCGGTTCGGGGGCGCGGACTGTCGTCGGCGCGTGCTGTGCTTCCCTCACCTTTGGTTCCGCTTCCCATTGCGACGCAGTCGCAGGAGTGGATGCCGAAGGTGAAGTGGTCCCACCGCGAGGTGAAGGGGCGCCCTTAGGCTGAATGGATGCCGTCCTACCCCGAGAAGTTGATCAACGAAGGCGAGACCGTTGTTCTCGACCTGAAACCGCACTGGTGGTTCTTCTGGAAGCACATCCTCGTCGGCGGCGGTCTGCTGATCGTCCTGGGTATCTGGATCGGTCCGCTCGACAGCAGGAACTGGGCGAAGATTCCGCTGGCGGTCGCGATCCTCGTCTACATCGCCTTTGTGATCGTGAAGTACCTCACCTGGACCTATACCCACTTCGTGCTCACCGATCGCCGGGTCATCTCGCGTTCGGGAATCATTTCGAAGCGCGGCACCGAGGTCCCGCTCGATCGCGTCAACAACATCGACTTCTCCCAGAAGTTCTGGGAGCGCCTTATCGGTGCCGGCGACTTGGCGATCGAATCGGCGGGCAAGGACGGGCAGAGCCACTTCCAGAACGTTCGTCACCCAGACATGGTGCAGCAAGAGGTGTATCGCCAGATGGAAGTGAACAGCCGTCGCCAGGCCGGCTGGCACGCGGACGCGATGGCCGACCGGGGTCCGGTGGCATCGGAGAGCCCGGCGGCTCCTGACGTCGCGGACCAGATCGCCAAGCTGGCGACGTTGCGCGATCAGGGTGCGCTCACCAGTGAAGAGTTCGAAGCGAAGAAGACCGAACTCCTCGACCGCATGTAGTTCGGATGCGGGTCGTCTCGCTCGTTCCATCCGCGACCGAATCACTGATCGCGCTCGGCATCACGCCGGTGGCGTGCACGCGGTTCTGTGAACAGCCTGGGCTGCGAACGGTCGGGGGCACCAAGAATCCCGACGTCAATGCGATCGTGGCACTCGAGCCCGATGTCGTGGTGGTGAACGACGAAGAGAACCGCCGAGAGGACGCCGACGCGCTGGTGGCCGCCGGCATGACCGTGCACTCCATGTCGCCGCGAGCGGTCGGCGAGGTGGGACCGGCGCTCACCGCGCTGGCCGCCGCGGTCGGGTGTGCCGCACCGAGCCCCGAACTCCCTCCGGCCGAGACGGTTCGGGGTACCGGCGTCGCGTTGATCTGGCGACGCCCGTGGATGACGCAGCGGGCTGACACCTACGGGTCGTCGGTGCTCGAGCATCTCGGCTGGTCGAATCCGTTCGGGGTCGGCTCGGACCGATATCCCGTGATCGAACTCTCGGACCTCGCACGGGAGTCGCCGGACCTGGTCGTGCTGCCGAGCGAGCCGTATCCCTTCACCGATCGTCACGGCGGCGAGATCCGTGCGGGCGTGCCTGGGACGCGCGTGGGACTGGTCGACGGACGAGATCTGTTCTGGTGGGGAATCCGCACCAGCCGGGCGCTGACGCGGCTGTCCAAAAGCTTTGACTGACCACCGTCGGTGGCCGAATCACAAGATCATCAATCCTCGTCTCGACGCCGCACCGGGCCATCGGTAGATTGTCCCGTTCTGTCGCAGACCGAGGGTCACAGATGACAACGGTGCAATCACCTGCAACATCAGCAACATCGGCAACACTGGGATCGGGCGCAAGTTCGTCCCTCGAGTTCAGCCTCGATGGCGCCGCCATGCTCGATCTGGCACCCGAAATCCACCGACAGCGATTGGTGATCGAGGGCATCCCGGCTGCGGAGATCAACGAGCTCGCAATCTCGGGATATCTCCGCGGGTTGAGTGACGTCTGCGACATGGTGCTGCTCACCACACCGGTCACTCATCGCTCGGACCGATTCGGCTGGGCGGGCTGGATCCATTGGGAGACCTCGGGCGCGCACTTCTACGCGTGGGACCAACCGAAGCTGTTCTTCAGCGTCGACATCTACACGTGCAAGGCCTTCGATCCGATCGCGGCGATCTCCTACACCGAGGCGTTCTTCGAGACCAGCCAGATCGTCGCCAAAGAGTTCTGAACACTCACGCTGCATTCGCAGCGGGGCCGCACTGACGTGATGGGGGTCACGCGATGGACAACGAACTCGCCGGTGACGAACCGACGCTCGATCTCGTCCGCGAAGAGATGCGCGAACTCGCATCGGCGGTCATCGACGCGACCCCGGATACTTCCCAACCGTTCGGGACGTACCTCTTCCGTGCGGATGAGCCCGGCGCTCAGCTGGGCCGCTACATCGAGGACACGGTGTTCGCCGAGTGGTTCGGCAACTCGGCCGAACTGCTCGACGCCGAGTACGACGCTTACGACGCGTCGACCTACTTCATCGTGATCGTGGATCACGTGCGGTCACTGCCGGCCGGAACGATCCGCATCAATGTTCCGTCCGAACTCGGTCTGAAGACCCTCTCCGACATCGAGTCGGTGTGGGGCGCGCAGCTCGAGACCGTCCTGACCGAGACTGGGCTGGCATGGGACGAACGGCTCGTCTGGGACGTCGCCACCTCGGCGGTGCACGCGGACTATCGGGGCAAGGCCACCGACGGCATGATCAGCCTGGCGTTGTACCAGGCGGTCGTGCGGTCCTTGCGCGCCGCCGGTGCTCGATGGTTCGTCTGCGTGCTCGACATGCACGTGATGCGGCTCATGCAGGAGATGACGAGCGCACCGTTTTACCCGTTCGTCGGCGTCGAGCCCGTTCGCTACCTGGACTCACCGGCCAGCAATGCCTTCTGGTGCGATTTCGAAGAGTATGAGCCGCGCTTGCAGTTCGCCGATCCGTTCATGCACGGCGTGCTGTTCCGGGGCGAGGGGATCGAAGCGGTGGTGCGAGAGGCGACGACGTACGCGGTTTCGCAGGAGTTGGCCGAGCGCTTCGTCGACCGGGTGGCAACTCGCTGAGACGAGCGAAGGCTCAGGCGCTGAACCGCTCGGGCACGGCGGTCAACCGGCCGCGCGCAGCAGAGTCGAGTCGAGTGACGACACCGGGGATTAGCGAGGCTTCGACAGGCCGCGAGTACAGATAGCCCTGGGCGCGATCGACGTTGAGTCGTTCCAGTCGCTCGGCCTGTTCGGTTCCCTCGACGCCTTCGGCGACGGTTTGGATGCCGAGCGCGCTTGCCATTGCGACGATGGCCGCGATGAGTGTCTCGTCGGACGAGTCTTCCGATTCGAGGCCGAGGACGAAGGCGCGGTCGATCTTGACGTGATCCACCGGGAACTTCTGCAAATACGCGAGGGACGAATAGCCGGTCCCGAAGTCGTCGATCGAGAGCGACACGCCGAGTGCCTTCAAGCGTCCCAGGTGTTCCGCCGCAAGGGTCGGATTCTCCATGAGGCTGCTCTCGGTCAGTTCCAACGTGAGCGCGCCCCGCGGGAGGTTGGCCGCGCGCACGATGTCGTTGAGCCGGTCGACCATGGCGGGGTCACGGAGCTGGCGAGCGGAGAGGTTGACCGACATCTCGAGTCGGTTGCCATGGGGAAGGTCTCGGCGCCACGTCGCCAGTTGGGCGCATGCTTCTTCCAGCACCCATGCGCCGATCTCGACGATGAGCCCGGTGTCTTCGGCGATCGGAATGAACGAGAGTGGTGCGACCTGGCCCCACGTGGGATGCGACCACCGGAGCAACGCTTCGAAGCCCGAGACCCGACCGGACGGAAGGTCGATGATCGGCTGATAGTTCAGCGACAACTCGTTGCGCTCAAGCGCGTGACGGAGGTCGCGTTGCAGGGTGAGGCGTTGCAAGGCCCGATCGTGCATCCCGCGGTCGAAGACGACGACGGCATCGCGGCCGGCATCTTTGGCTTGATACACGGCGGTGTCAGCGTCTCGGATCAACCCCTCGGCGGTGAGATCGGGATCGGTCGGCTCGGCGATGACGACACCGATCGACACCGACGACGCAATCTCGGATCCGTTGATGTGAAACGGCTCCGAGAGTGCTCGGCGGGTGCGGTGGGCGAGGTGAAGGACTTCGTCGTCGTCGGTCATGCCCTGCACCACGATCAGGAACTCGTCGCCGCCGATGCGCGCAACGAGATCGAGCGGCCGAATCGATCGGCGGAGGCGGGCCGCCACTTTGAGCAGGAAATCGTCCCCGAACCCGTGGCCATGACTGTCGTTGATGAGCTTGAACCGGTCGATGTCACACAAGATCAACGCGACGGGCGCGCTCGTTGCGTGCGCCCTCACCAGGGCGTCGTCGAGGAACGTGCGCGCACCGACGCGATTGGGAAGCTCGGTCAGCGCATCATGCTGACTTTGGTGAACGAGTCGGGCCTCGGAGCGGGCATGACCGTGGATTGCCCGCACCATCCTCAAGATCGCGACGGCGGTCAACGCGAAGACAACACCCCCGAGGACTGCCCGATCGGCATCTGAGGTTGCGGGTCGTGAAATCGCGATGAGTCCGGGGATCGAGAGTGCGAGTCCGAGTATGACCATTCGCCCGACCGTGGCGCTGTTCTGCGCCTCCACGTCCGGTTCGGTCTGGAGCCGCATCGATGGCGTCAGCGCGCACGCGGTGTACGACACGAACGCCAGCGCGTAGGGGATATCAACGAGGGTTTCCGGCATCAGTACCGCGTGCGTCTCCAGCATCATGTACAGGACGTCGCCGACGAGCAGCAGGACCATGGCGGCCAGCCGAAACAGATCGGCCGTTGATTGTTTGCGTCCGGTGCTGAAGGCCAGGCCGGCGGTGACGGCGACGATGCAGGCCGAGATCGGGACGTAGGCGGCCACGAGAACGCGGACTTTGAGTGGTGAGGAGGTGAGACCGAGGGCCGGGTTCATCAAGAAGAGCCAGCCCAAGGCCAAGGCGGCCAGCGCGGCGACGGCGGCATCCAACGCCGTGTCGATGCGTGTGCTGCGGTCGCGGTGGCGAGCGCGGGCGAAGCCCATCAAGCCCAGGAAGATCGCCAGGTAGCCGGGAATCGTGATCAGGTCGGGGAGCAGGGCCCGGTGAGACGTCAGATCGCCGAGGCTGTGCGATGTCGTTCGTACGATCGCGCCGGCGAGAAAAAGAGTGAAGCCGGTGGCCAAGCCGTACCAGGGCCACGAGGAACGCGGCTGATAGCGGCGGACGCCGACCACCGTTGCGACGATCGCGCCGAAGGTGAGCAGCGGGAACGTGAGCGACGCCAGCGGTCCGAGCAGCCCGCTGACGTGGAGTGTGATCCAGAGCCCTTCGAGGAGCGCGACCACGGTCACGACCGGAAGCCGCCCGGATGCCCACGAACCGAGATCGGAGTTGTTCCGATTCTCGGCGCGCGGAAACCTCTCGTGCGGATCGTCCTGCCCCTTGGTGCTCGTCGAACCTCGGGAACCGATCATTTGATGGTCCATCGACCGTGGTCCCGATCGCCTTGAGCGACGTTCTCAGTGCGAGTTTTAGCTCTCGAAGCCCGCGCCGGCGGCGGCGTGCGCGATGAATCCGGTCGGGGCTCGTCCGGTCCGGCCCCGGTACCCGCTCATCGCCTGGTCGAGACAGGTCTCGGCGGCTGCGATGGGGGCCAGCGCCACGATGCAACCACCGAATCCCGCACCCGTGAGTCGAGCACCAATCGCACCTGCCTCCATTGACGTTTCGACGAGAACGTCGAGCTCGGGCGTGGAGACCTCGAAGTCGTCTCGCAGGCTCGCGTGACTTGCAAGCAAGAGGTCTCCGAGCCGGCGATTCCGATCCGCGCCGGGTGCTCGCAGAACCGCACAAAAATCGAGGACGCGGGCGTTCTCGGTGACAACGTGCCGGGCGAACGGATCGTCCTGAACCTGTTCCAGGCGCGCGTCGCGCAGTTTGCCCACTCCGATTCTGTGAGCGGCGGCTTCACACGCGGCGCGCCGGGCGGCGTAGGCGCTGTCGGCGAGTGCCCGCTCGACACCCGTGTGGATGACGAGGATCGCGAGGTCGCCCGGGAGCGGCACGGGGTCGACGGTTAGTGCACGACAATCGAGGAGGAGCGCATGTCCCTCACGGCCCGAGAGGGAGGCCATTTGGTCGAGCAATCCTCCGGGGACACCGGTCGCCCGGACCTCGGCGGCGAGGGCCAGGCGCGCGATGTCACGGAAATCGGCTCGCTCCGGCGCGTCGAGTGGAAGCAGCACGAGTGTGAGCGCGACGGCCAGTGCAGATGATGACGACAGTCCCGCACCCGGAGGGACACTCGAATCGATGGTGAGTTGCATACCGTCGATCACGTGGCCGTGGTCGAGCAGCGTCGCCACCGCGCCGGCAACGAATGTTGCCCACGGCGCGGAGCCGGTGGCGGCGTGGCCGGTGGCACCATCAACGAGCGCTTCGCCGGTGAGCTGCGCGGACGTCGCGCGTACCACGCCATCTTCCGTGAACACCGCAGTAATACGGCACTCTCGATCGATTGCGACAGGAAGGCAGAAACCGTCCGAATAGTCGGTGTGCTCGCCGATGAGATTCACTCGGCCCGGTGCACGAACGGTGATCGGATTCGACACGCGCACACTTTCCTCGGCGAAGTTTCTTCAACTTTGTGGCGGCGCGGACGATACTGACGTCATGAGCCGCTTACAACGCACGATGGCATTGGCACGAGCAAGTTGGGCCGTACTCAAGTCGGACCGGTCGTTGGCATTGTTCCCGGTCTTCTCCGCTATTGGGTCGATCGTGTTGGTCGCCATCCTGGCACTCCTTGCGTGGATGACGAAGGGAACCGGCACGGACGCCGCGGGTCACACCGAGTACACGGCGAACGTCGCGACGATCGTGATCGGCATCGCGCTGTACGTCGGTCTCGCGTTCATCCAGACCTACTTCCTCGCGAGCCTGGTGAGCTCGGCCAATGAGGTGCTCGAAGGCCGCCCGACCTCGGTCGGCAAGGGCATGAGCATTGCGTCGTCTCGGATCGGCCGCCTGCTGCCGTGGGCAGTGGTGTCCGCCACCGTCTCCGCCATCATGCAGGCGATCGAACAGCGGGCCGGGATCGTGGGTGACATCGTCGCCAGCGTGCTCGGGGCCGCGTGGTCGGTGCTCACCTTCCTCACCGTCCCGATCATCGTCTTCGAAGACGCCGGTCCGATCACCGCGCTGAAGCGATCGGGCTCGCTGACCAAGCAGACCTGGGGCGAAAACATCATGGCCCAGGTCGGCTTCGGGCTCCTCGGCCTCGTGCCGACGTTGCTCGGGATCGGCTTGATCATCGGCGGCGTTGCCTCGGGCACGGTGTTCGTTGCGATTCCGCTGGTCGCGCTCGGCGTCGTCGTCGTGCTCATGACCATGACGGTGCTCGCGGCGTTGAGCGGCATCTTCCGCACCGCGCTCTACCGCTATGCGACCGAGGGTTCGGTTCCCGGCCCCTTCGCCGGTGCCGACCTTGAACACGCCTTCGGCGCCCGCCGCGGCCGCAACCGCTGATCCCTGACACTCTGGCGTCACCAACGCCGAATGGGTCGGCGCGTGCGACGCCGGAGTGTGGGGTGGTCAGGCGTTGCGGAGAAGTTCGGCCGCGACCTCGGGTGCCACGGGATTGAACAACATCTCGGCACCCACTTCTGCGGACGCGACGTAGCGCAGCACACCCGGCGCGCGGTGCATCGGTGCGAAGTGCACGTGCAGATGCACGCCGGGGTGAATCCACATGAGGTAGGGCAGCGGTTCGTCGTAGATGCGGTCGTAGCGGCCGACGACGTCCACGAGCGCGCGTGCGAGACCGTCGCGTCCGGCGTCGTCGAGTGACGGAAGATCTTCGATGTGCGTGCGGGGCGCGAGCAACGTTGCGAACGGATGCCCGGCCGCGAAGGGTACGTGGGCGATCCAGTCGCCGCCGTTGTGCACGACGCGATCCCGGGCCTCGGCTTCGGCCGGCACCAGGGTGCAGAGAGGACATCGCTTCCCGTGGGCTCTGGCGGTCTCCCGTTCTCGGGCCGGGAGTGGCGGGACGGTCGGGAACGCGTAGATCTGACCGTGGGGGTGCGAGATGGTCGCGCCCACCTCGGCACCGCGGTTCTCGAACACCAGCACGTACGCAACCTCGGCGCGGGCCATGAGTTCCGCCGTCCGCTCGGCCCACAGGTCGACGACCTCACGGACGCGCTCCACGCCAATGGTCGCGAGTGAACCTGCGTGTTCTGACGTATAGAGAACGACTTCGGCGGCACCGCGTGGTGGACGAGCGAGGAACATGTCGGCGTCGGAGGGAGCGGTCAGGTCGACGGTCGGACCGGGAACGAGTGGCGGCCAGCGATTCGCAAACGCGCGGACCGTGTACGGCTCGGGCGATTCGAGACCTCCGACGCAGAAGGGACACCCGTCGAGTGGCTGATTGGGCCGGCTCTGGCGAGCCGCAACGATGCCGACCCACTCACCCGTGAGCACATCCAGCCGAAACTCGTGCACGCCCGGCGGGTTTGGTTCGGCGTCGCCCGGTGCGGCGTTGCTCACGAGATGAGGGGGAGGACTTCGGCGGCGAACTGGTCCAGGCCGTCGAGGTCGAAAGGTGCGCGCATGGCAAGGATCAGCCAGTCGGCGCCGGCGTCGCGGTATTCGCCGACGCGGTCGACGATCTCGCCGACCGACCCGGACAACACGCCCGGCGACACAAAGTTCGCCATCTTGCCGAACTGGGCCTCGAGGTCGCCGGGACGCATCGCCACACCGACGTTGATCGCCCGTTCGATGTCACCCGGATCGCGGCCGACGGTCTCGCAGTGCGCGTCGAGGACCTTGACCTTGTGGGCGAAGGTGTCCGGCGCGATGAAGGGAACGTTCCAACCGTCGGCGTGTTCGGCCGCGATGCGCAGCGTGACTTTCTCGCCGCCACCACCGATCCAGAGCGGCAGCCGGTCCTGGATTGGTTTGGGCTCACATTGCGCGTCCCGCATCGTGAAGAACTCACCGTCGAAGTTCGTGCGGTCCTGGGTGAGCAAGCCGCGGACGCACTGGATTGCTTCGTTCACTTGGCGCAGCCGAACCCCGGCCGACGGATATTCCATTCCGTACGCCGCGTACTCGGCCTCCATCCATCCGCCGCCGAGGCCGAGCGTGACGCGACCGTTCGCGATCTGGTCGAGGGTGGCCGCCACGTTCGCCAGCACCGCGGGATGCCGGTACCCGACCGAGTAGACGAGGCTGCCGCAGCGCACGGTTTCCGTTGCTCCGCACAGCGCGGCGTGCGACGCGACCGCTTCGAGACAGTGGGGGTTGCCGGTGTTGTCGGCGCTGTAGAAGTGATCCCAGATCGAGATCCACTCGAACCCGTGGGCCTCGATGCGCCGCCACAGCGACTGCAGCTCCGCGATACTCGTGTTCTGTAGGCCGGTATGGACTCCGAATCGCACAGGATCGGACTCTATCGGTGGCGCGCCGTAGTGTGGTCGGGTGCTGGAGATCGTGCAGATGCCCGAGTTGCGGGACCCCGTGTTGGTGATGTCGTTCACCGGTTGGGTCGACGGTGGACTCGCCGGTGCGGGCGCGGCAGCGGTCATCGCCGAGCAACTCCAGAGCGCACGGACGTGCGCGAATTTCGATCTCTCCGAGTATCTCGATCTGCAGCAGACGCGTCCGACGGTGAGCCTCGTCGACGGTGAGACGCGCCGGGTGCACTGGCCGTCGATCGATCTCGTCGCCGGGGTCGCGGGTCGTGATGTGCTGATGGTGACCGGCCCGGAACCATCGGTCCGGTGGCGCGATGTGGCCCAGGAGATCGTCGAGTTCGCGAAGTCAGCGGGCGTTCGGGAGGCGGTCAGCCTCGGCGGCATGCCGTCGCCGGTCTCGCATCGACGCCCGATCTCGGTGCTCGCAACTGCATCGAGTCGGTCGCTTGCACAGGAGTCGGGCGCGATGCGCGCCGACTATCTCGGCCCGACCGGTATCCAGACCGTGCTTCAGGTGGCCCTCGGTGAGGCCGGCATCCCGACGGTCGGGCTCTGGGCCCAGGTGCCGCACTACGTGGCAGCCACACCGTCGCCACCGGCGATCCGGGCGCTGCTGGAACGGGTGATGGAGCTGACGCGCATCACGGTCGACCTGCGCGGCCTGGACGAACAGACCGACTCGTACAACGAGCAGGTCGAGTCGGGGCTGTCGGAGCGTCCGGACGTCGCCGCGTTGGTGCGTCAGCTCGAAGAGGCCAACGGACCCGAAGACCTGCCCTCGGGTGACGAACTCGCCCAAGAGATCGAGCGCTTCCTCCGCGACGAGGGCTGAAGGCTTTTGCGGCGGTCCGCGGTACGTTCCTGGACATGACTGATTTCCCGGAACACGGTTCGGCGTCGATCGAGATCAATGCCGCGCCCGACGCGGTGTGGGCGCTCGTCGCGGACATCACCCGCATGGGGGAGTACAGCCCCGAGTGTGTTCACGCCGCGTGGGAGAACGGCGCGACCGGTCCCGAAGTGGGCGCGCACTTCGCCGGCAAGAACAAGATCGGCGACTTCGAGTGGGAAGTGCCGTGCGCGGTCACCGATTCCGTACCCGGATCGGTCTTCGCGTTCAAGGCCGTGCGCGACTCCGATGTGGGCACCCGCTGGCGGTACGAGTTCGTCCCGAACGGCGCGGGCACGACCGTCACTGAGTCCGTGCACGCACCGATGATCAACATCGAAGGCTCGCCGTCGAACTTCGATGGCCGCCACGGCATGCTCATCGACGGCATGAACGCCACCCTCGCCGCGATCAAGGCTGCCGCCGAGGCCTGAACCGGCGTCGGATCGGTACCCGCCGGTAACCTCACGCGCCCGCAGGGCCAAGAGATCACGCGCCCGCAGGGCCAAGAGAGGAAAAGATGAGCGTCGTCAAGATCAATGCCATCACGGTGCCGAAAGAGCGGGCGGATCAGCTCGTCGAGAGGTTCGCGGCGCGCGCCGGTGAGGTCAGTGGGATGCCCGGCTTCGAGATGTTCGAGTTGCTGCGTCCGAGCGATCACAAGGACACCTTTCTCGTCTACACGCGGTGGCGGTCCGAGGAGGACTTCCAGGCGTGGATGAGCAGCGCCTCCTTCCAACACGGACACAAGCAGCACACTGGCGAAGGTCCGGTGAGCACCGGTGCGGAGCTGTGGCAGTTCGACGTGGTCCAGCACGAGGACGCGCCCGGAGACCCCGCATGAGTGATGTGATGGACCTCATCGGTCCGGGTGGGCAGTACGAGATCGTCGTCGAGGACGTCCTCGGTTCGGATCTCCAGGTCTACAAGCAGCGGTTCGGTTCGATGCGCGACATCCTCGCCATCGGCGACGCGCGCGCGGAGACGGATTGGTTGGTGCAGGGCGACCGGCGGCTGACGTTCGGTGAACACAACGCGCAGGCGCGCCGAGCCGCCGTCGCGCTCGACGCGCTCGGTGTGCGCAACGGTGACCGGGTCGCGCTGCTGACCGCGAACACGATCGAATGGGTGGTGATGTTCTGGGCGTGTGCGGGCATGGGCGCGGCGGCCGTCCCTCTGAACGCGTGGTGGAAGGGCGAGGAACTCGATTTCGCGTTGCGTGACTCGGGATCGAAGGTGCTGATCTGTGATCACAAGCGCTGGGCGATCGTGCGAGACATCGTCGAGTCCATCCCCACGTTGGAACACGTCTTCGTGCTCGACCTCGACGCGCCCGATGGCATAGCGCGCCCCGCCTCCGAGCTGTTCGAACCAGAGGACCCGGGCACCTTGCTCGACGTGACCGTCGACGAAGACGACATCCTCGCGATCCTCTACACGTCGGGGACCACGGGGAAGCCGAAGGGCGCCACGATCACGCATCGCCAGGCGCTCGCGAACCTGATGAACCTGGCGCTCGGCAGTGCCGCATCGGCGGCGATGGGCAAGGGTGAGCAGCGGTCCGAACATCAGGCGGCGGCGCTGCTGGTGGTCCCGCTGTTCCACGTGACCGGAACGTGCTCCACCATGATCGTGGCCTACGCGAGCGGCTCCAAGCTGGTGTTGATGCCCCCGGGCGCGTTCAACGCCGACCACGCGATGGCCACCATCGAACGCGAGAAGGTCAGCTCGATGGGTGGCGTCCCGACGGTGATGTGGCGCATCGTCGAGGCGGAGAACTTCGCCGACTACGACCTCTCTTCGGTGACGCGCATCGGATACGGCGGTGCACCGGCCGCGCCCGAGTTAGTGGAGCGGATCAAGGTCTGCTTCCCGAAGGTGCGGGACTCGCTGTCCACCGCCTACGGCTTGACCGAGAGCGCGTCGGTGGCGACCGCGATCTCGGGCGATGACTACTTCGCGCGGCCGGACTCGGTCGGGCGGCCGGTGCCGACCGTCGAGGCGAAGATCATCGATGCCGACGACGCTGACGCGGCGCCGGGCACCACCGGGGAACTCGCGTTGCGCGGCCCCACGATCATGATGCGCGGGTACTGGAACCGGCCCGATGCGAACGCGTCGGTCTTTCTGCCCGGTGGTTGGTTCCGGACCGGTGACATTGCGCGGATCGACCCCGAAGGGTTCGTCTACCTCGTCGACCGCGCCAAGGACATGATCATCCGCGCCGGTGAGAACGTGTACTGCGTCGAGGTCGAGCACATCCTTTTCGACCATCCCGACGTGCTGGACGCCGCGCTGGTCGGTGTTCCGCACCGGACGCTCGGTGAAGAGGTGAAGGCGGTGGTGCAGCTTCGGGCGGGGTCGACCGCGACCGTCGAGGACATCCGCGCGCATTGTGCCGTGCATCTTGCGTCGTTCAAGGTGCCCGAGTACGTGGAGTTCCGGGACACGCCGTTGCCCCGGAACCCGGCGGGAAAGATCCTGAAGCAACTTCTGCGTGGCGACGCGTCCGCATCGGCCTTCGCCGAGGGTGCGGCCGACGACGCGGTGCTCTAGGCCTGTATGGAGACGGTCTTCAAGATCCACGAGTTCTGGGGCTACGTGTCGATCATCGTCAACGGTCTCGCCGGGCTGTTCTGCTTGGCTGCGTGGAAATGGCACTCGTTGCGCGGGAGGCCGGTGTGGATCGTGACGATCACGGCCGAGGCTTCGGTGCTCGTTCAGGTGTTCCTCGGCACGGTTCTGGTGGCGGGCGATGACGCGTACCGCAAGAGCGTGCCGCGGTTTCACATGTTCTACGGCTTCGTGATCTTCATCACCATCGGGTTGCTGTACCAGTACCGCGCGCAGATGCGCGGTCGCCTCGAGTTGCTGTACGGACTCGGCGGCCTGTTCATCATGGGACTCGGCATTCGCGCCGTCCTGCAGGTGGGCACATGACGAAGAGTGACGCGGGGCGCCGGACGCGGGTGATGCTGATTTTCGGCGGGCGGTCGGCGGAGCACGACGTCTCGCGTGTGACCGCGGTGGCAGTGGCGAAGGCGCTCGATCCCGCGCGTTACGAGGTCGTACCGGTCGCGATCACCACCGACGGTCAGTGGCACGCAGCTGATGATGCCGCTGCGCTCCTCGCCGCCGGTGCCGAGTTGTTGCCGGACGCGTTTCCCGTCGCCGGGACCGATTTGGTGGCGCTGGGCGAGATGGTCGCGACCTCGGGTCGGCGCGGACTCGATGTGGACGTCGTCTTCCCGCTGCTGCACGGTCCCTTCGGTGAAGACGGAACGGTCCAAGGGCTCCTCGAACTCGCCGACGTTCCGTACGTGGGGTCCGGGGTCCTCGGTTCGGCCGTCGGGATGCACAAGGGCGCGATGAAACAGATGTTCGCGGCGGCCGGCCTTCCGCAGGGTGGCTACCTCGAGTATCGGGACGGTCAGGACCTCGACGCGTTTCGCCGCGAGGCCATCGCCGAGCTCGGATTCCCCTGTTTCGTGAAGCCGGCCAATATGGGATCGTCCGTCGGCGTCAGCAAGGCCCACGACGAGGCTGAGCTCGACGCCGCGATCGCTCTTGCACTCACCTATGACGACGAGATCCTCGCGGAGGAGATGATCGTCGGACGCGAGATCGAAGTTGCGGTCCTCGGTTCACTGACGCCCGAGGCCTCACTGCCGGGCGAGGTGGTGCCGGGCGCGGAGTTCTACTCCTACGCCGACAAGTATGAGGACGGCGCCGCGCAGCTCATCGCACCGGCGAAGTTGTCCGACGCCGCCACCGCCGAGGTTCGGGAGGTGGCCCTCCGAGCGTTTGTGGCGTGCCGCTGCGACGGAATGGCGCGGGTGGACTGCTTCTACGACGAAGACGGCCGCGGGTTCGTCGTGAACGAAGTCAACACGATCCCGGGGTTCACGCCGATCTCGATGTACCCGCGACTGTGGGCGGTCAGCGGCTTGCCGTACCCCGCGCTGCTCGACCGGCTGGTCGAGTTGGCGATCGAACGCCATGGTCGGCGCGCCGCGCGTGCCGGCCGCCAGCGCTGAACTCGCGTCAGAGGTTGACGACGGGGCAGGTCTGGGTCCGGGTGATGCCGTCGACGGAATGAATCTTGGACACGACCATTTGGCCGAGTTCGTCGATGCTGGCTGTCTCGAGGCGCACGATCACGTCCGTCGGACCGGTGATCGCATCGGCGGTGATCACTCCGTCCATGGCCCGGATGGCCGTGACCACCGCCGCGGTCTTGCCGCCCTCGGTCTCGATGAACAGGTACGCGGTAACGGACACGATCGACCCCCTGATGAACGGATCCGCAAGCGTAGGCGGATCGATCCGCGCCGGGTCGACCACGGTGCGGGTGAGTCAGGGGGTGATGGATGCGGTGCCGCGGATGTCTCGGGACGAGCGGCCGACCCGAACGTCGAACGGGCCGCCGCCCATGACCCAGCCGTCGGACCACACGGAGAAGCAGCGGTCGTCGAGTTCGAAGGCGACGGTCTCGGTCGCGCCCGGAGCGATGCCGACCTTGGCAAACCGCCGCAGTTCTTGTTGCGGCCGGGTCGCGGGCGCGGCGGGGTCGTGCACGTAGACCTGGACCACTTCCGAACCTCGGCGCGCGCCGGTGTTGGTGACGTCCACGCGCACCGTCCGGCCGGCGACGGTCACCGGTCCGTATTCGAACGTGGTGTAGGCGAGGCCGTGGCCGAAAC
>JANLTQ010000346.1:0-2992 GCA_031363005.1 Acidimicrobiia bacterium
GCGAACGGATGACCGGCCGCCTCGGCCTGCGCCCGTTCGTTCTCGTGATGGGGGAACACGAGGTCGTCACCGCCGCCGTGGAGATCGAAGTTCTCACCGAGGATCGCCAACGACATCGCCGAGCACTCGATGTGCCATCCCGGCCGGCCGGCGCCCCATGGCGAATCCCAATCGGGCTCGCCCGGCTTCGCGGCCTTCCAGAGCGCGAAGTCGACCGGACTCCGCTTGCGTTCGTCCACCTCGACGCGCGAACCCGCGCCTTCGATGAGGTCTTCGAGGCGTCGCCCGGAGAGCTGGCCGTAGCCCTCGTACGCGCCGACGGAGAAGTAGACGCCTTCACCCTCGATCACGTACGCCCGGCCCGCGTCGACGAGTTCACGGATCAGATCGATCATCGGCTCGACGAACTCGGTCGCGCGCGGCACGTCGTCCGGACGGCGCACATTCAGCCGATCCAACTCGTCCCAGTACGCGGCCTCGTACCGATCCGCCAGCTCGCGTTCGGTGGTCCCTTCGGCGGCGGCCCGAGCGATGATCTTGTCCTCGACGTTGGTCACGTTCCCCACAAAGCGAACCGTGTTTCCGCGCCATTCGAGGTACCGACGGATGACGTCATAGACGAGCGCTGTGCGTCCGTGGCCCACATGCGGAACGTCATAGACCGTTGGCCCACACACGTAGATCGACACCTGACCGGGGATGCGCGTCGTCAACTCGACGTCGCGTTTCGCCAAGGTGTCAAAGATCCGGACCATGGCGTCGAGGCTAGGCGACCACCCTCACACCCTCCCCCACCGTTCTCGCGCTGGTTCCGCAAGCCCCGGCTTGCACAACGCGCGTTGGTTCGTGATGGCGACGGTCAAGCGCCGCTAGGCCCCGGCTCGGAATCCGAGTCAGGGGCGTTCCAACAGTGCGACCGCCCACACGGCAATCCCCTCGCCTCTTCCCACGAAGCCGAGGGTTTCGCCGCGCTTGGGGCGGACGGCGACGTACACGGCGGGACCGCCGGGTTGTCGGGCGGCATCCAGCGCGCCGGACACGTTCGCCGCCATGGCGTCCACGTGCGGTCCAAGGCGCGGTCGCTCCGCCGCGATCACGACATCGACGTTGCCGACCCACCAGCCCGCCGCGGCGACCCGGGTCGCAACATCGGCGAGCAAGCCGATGGACGACACGCCCGCGTAGGCCGGGTCCGAGGCAGGGAAGAGCTCACCGAGATCAGACAGGCCTGCCGGTCCGAGCAAGGAGTCCGCAACTGCGTGCGCCACCGCATCCGCGTCGGAGTGCCCGACGAGGCTCGGTGCGTCCGTCACTGTGACCCCACCGATCACCAATGACCCGGCCGTCCCGAACGGATGGACGTCATACCCCATCCCCACGCGCATCATCGGGCCCGCTCCCGCGCCGCGAGCACGGCCTGGGCGCGTTCCAAGTCATCCGGCTCGGTGATCTTGAAGTTGTCCCGTTCACCGGCGACGACGACAACCGTGCCACCGGCGGCTTCGACCACCGACGCGTCGTCGGTTCCTTCCGCACCTCGCTCGTACGCCGCACGCAAGACGGACGTACGAAATCCCTGCGGCGTCTGCACACTCACGAGCGCCTCGCGCGGAACCGTTTCAACCACGACATCGCGCTCCACCCGCTTGACCGTATCGCTCATCGCCAGACCGGGAACGGCTCCGTCCGCGCCGTCGTCGCGCACCGCCGCCACCACCCGTTCGAACAGCGTCGCCGTCGCCAGCGGCCTTGCGGCGTCGTGGACGAGCACGATGTCGACCGCTCCCGGCACCGCTGCAAGCCCGGCTCGTACCGACTCCGAGCGAGTGGCGCCACCCGCCACCATCACCGCACCGTCCACGGTCCAGGACGAGTCCGGCGGTACGACGACGACCACACCTTCGCTCACCGTCGCCGCGACGCCAACCGCATGGTCGACGACGCGTGCGTCACCCAACGGCAGCAACTGTTTCGGTGCGCCGAAACGCTCGCCGCTTCCGGCGGCAACCACGATGGTCCAGACTGACACCACGCCATGATGGCGCATCGCGGTCGCATCCAGTGGTTAGCTGCGCGCGCCGCTCTCCGCCGGCTCCGACTCGAGGCGCGCGTCAGCCAGGCGCGCGAACACAATGCGACCCGCGCTGGTAGGCACAACCGACGACACCGTGAACGGCATACGCCCGGCGTCGACCAGGTCCACACCGCCGTTGACCACCACCATCGATCCGTCTTCCAAGAAGCCGACGCCCTGGCCCTCGTGCCGACCACCTTTGGTCAAGGCCACCTGAATCGTCTCCCCGGCGAGCACCGCCGGCGCCAGGTCCGCGGCCAGGCGACGCGGAATGACCGTCGGGACACCCTGCACCTCGGCAACGCGCGCCAGGTTCACGTCGTTGGTCAGGAGGCGCAGCTTGGACCGTCGAGCCAGCATCACCAACTTAGCGTCCACCTCCTCGACCTCTGGCACTTCGTCGTCCAGCACGTAGACCCTGTTGTGCGCTTCGCGTTTCAACACTTCGAGAGTTTCGAGTCCGCGCAGCGCACGACGTCCCCGCTCGTCGCCGGCGTCGGCCATGCCCTGGAGTTCGTCGAGGACGAAGCGCGGCACCATCAGGTCATCGCGAAACAGTCCTGACCGGCACAGCGGGAGCAGTTGGGTGTCCATCACCGCGGAGGAGTCGACGAGGAATCCGTTGGTGGCGTCGTAGGCCTGCGCGTGGACCATCGGCCGGGTCGAGAGACCGGCGGCGGCAAAGAGGTCTTCGGCCCGATGGGCCGCGATGCGATAGCCGAGGGACATGCAGACCCACAGGGAAATCGCGGCCGTCGGGAGACCGACCTCCGGCTTGACGAAGACGGCGAGCGGCACTGCCGCGGCGAGGCCCAACATGCCCCCGACCGTCGCGCCGAGTACGCCACAGAGGAGCTGCGGAATCGGTATGCGATCGGCCGAGCGTTCGGCGACTTCGACCGCGCGGTCCAGCAGGCG
>JANLTQ010000369.1:0-4525 GCA_031363005.1 Acidimicrobiia bacterium
GGAGCTGCAGATTCGCGTTGACGGGGTAGTGACCGTCGAGCTTGGTGTCCAGGTACCGAGCGAACACCTCGACGTGACGCGCCTCGTCCATCACCTGGGACGCCGCGTAGTACTTCGCGTCGATCCACGGGGTGGTGACCACGATCTTGCCGGTGCACAACAGCGCGCCTTGCTCGCCGTGGAGGAACTGGCTCATCCGCCAGTTGAAGGCTTCCATCTGGAACTGCAGCCACTCCTTGTCGCCCCAGTTCTTGACCGGAGAGCCTTCGACGTCGGTCATGCGCTGCTGGAAGAAGTTGACCGCACCGGACATCTCTCGAGCCACCTGCTCGATGTCGACGTCGATGGACCAGTCGAGGTCGGTGGAACCGTTCCACTGTGACGTCTTGGCCTTCTCGTACAACTTGGAGAGGCCCTCGCGAGTCCGGCTGTAGTCCCAGGTGAAGATGGCGTCACCGCGTGCGGGGGTCGAGTGGAAGTCGGTGCCGAAGTCACGGGCGTCGTCACGGATGATCGACTCGATGTCGTTGACATCGTCGCGGCCCAAGAACTGCGGGGAAGAAGATTCACTCATCGTGCAAATATATCTCGGTGTCGCGAGTCGTGCCCCGGCTGCGGTCAGTGACGTCGGTCTCTTGGGCTGGCTAACTTCGGCGCCGATGGAGCTCAGCCCGGTTGCCGCACGCGTACTCGGATGCCTGTTGGAGAAGCAGCGCACGACACCGGACCTGTATCCGCTCAGTCTCAACTCGCTAGTCAGTGCGTGTAACCAGACGACGAACCGCTGGCCGGTCGTGCGCTACGACGAGTCTGTGGTGCAGGCCGGCCTCGACGAACTCCGCGAGCTGGAACTGGTCCGGCGGGAGAAGCCGCACGGGGGGCGGGCGATCAAGTTCTCCCAGCTCCTGCCTCGGGTGATTCCCATGGGCGAGCCGCAGCTCGCCGTGCTGTGCGTCTTGCTGCTGCGAGGCCCCCAGACTCCCGGCGAACTCAAGACCCGATCCGAGCGGCTGCACTCCTTCGCCGACCTCGGCTCGGTCGACGAAGCGCTGACCGTCTTGGTCCATCACGAGGACGGGCCGTTCGTCGAAATGCTCCCTCGCGAGCCGGGCCGGAAAGAGGCCCGCTGGACCGAGCTCCTCAGTGTCGGCAATGCCAACGTGGTCCTGACCGATGCGCCGGACGTCACACGGAGCTCGCCCGACGCGGTCGGTACGCCGTCACTGGCAACCCGCGTCGCGGAACTCGAGGCCGAAGTGGCGCGGCTCGCGGCGATGCTCGACGGGCTCGCACGCGACTCTCGGCAGTAGCCTCCCCGGCCGTGTCAGAACTTCAGATCTTCCATAATCCGGCGTGCTCGAAGTCTCGCGGCGCGGTGCAGATCGCCGCGGACCGAGGCTTGGACGCCGATGTCACCGAGTACCTCAAGGTGCCGCTGGATCGGCACGGTCTCGAACACATCGTCGACACCATTACCGAGCCACCAGCGGAGCTGGTTCGCAAAGACGCTCGGTTCAAGGCCCTCGGACTGAGTCCTGCGGACTACACCACTCGCGACGAGGTCGTTGACCTCCTCCTCGAACATCCGGAGTTGATGGAACGTCCGGTGGTCATCGTCGGTGGCCGCGGCGTCATCGCCCGTCCACCCGAAAAACTGCTCGAACTCCTCGGCTGAATCGAAAGGTTGCTGGCAATGGCTACGACATCTCCCGAGTCCGTGCGCGAAGAAGTCCGTGAGTGGGTCGCGGCGAACTGGAGTCCCGATCTCACCGTCGGCGAGTGGTGGACGCTGCTCGCGGAGTCGGGCTACGCCGCGCCGACCTTCCCGGAGGATTCCTTCGGACGCGGGTACAGCCGCGGGTTGGCGAACATCGTGACGGAGGAGTTGGCGAAGGTGAAGGCCGTCGGGCCACCCGCCGGTCTCGGGTATCTCCTCGCCGCCCCCACTATCGCGACGCACGCGACGCCCGAACAGAAGGAGCACTGGCTGCGACGCATCCTCGACGGTTCCGACGCCTGGTGTCAGCTGTTCAGCGAACCGGGTGCGGGCTCGGACTTGGCCGGTCTCCAATGCAAGGCCGAGCGCGACGGCGACGAGTGGATCATCACCGGCCAGAAGGTGTGGACCTCGACCGCACAGCTGTGCAACATGGGCATGCTGATCGCACGCACTGATCCGGATGCGCCGAAGCACGCCGGTATCACGTACTTCGGTATCGACATGGACCAACCCGGTATCGAGATCCGCCCGCTCAAGGAGATGACCGGCCGGGCCATGTTCAACGAGGTGTTCCTCGACGGCGCTCGCGTGCCGGACGCGAACATCATCGGCGGCCTGAACAACGGCTGGGCAGTGGCGAACACGACGCTCGCGGCGGAGCGCGCCGGTCTCGGCAGTGGTGGCAGCGGTGCGGCCGGATCTGCATTCCCCGGTCCGATCTCGAACCAGTTGGGGCTGCGGGTCGGCGACACGGTGGGCCAGGAGCGCACCGGCGGCACCGGCGGTGGCGGCGGCGGTATGGCCGAGCGGCTCATCAAGTTGGCGACGGCGAACGGGACGATCACCGAACCGGTCATCCGTCAGGGCATCGCCAAGCTGTGGTCCTTGCAGCAGATCGGCAAGTACTCGACGCTACGGATGAGGGGCGGCGGTGCGAGTGCCGGGGCGCCGAACCTGGCGAAGCTGATGATGAGCGACATGCTCAGACTCAACCGCGAAGTCGCCACGGCCGTCCTCGGACCCGAGATCGCGATCATGGGCAAGGACAGCATGAGCGGCGGGATGCAACAGGAGATGGTGTTGTTCTCGCCCGGCCCGTCCATCTACGGCGGCACCGACCAGGTGCAGCGCAACATCATCGGTGAGCGCGCCCTCGGCCTTCCGAAAGAGCCAGACCCCAACAAGGGCGCCCCCTTCAAGGACATCCCGAAGAACACGTAATTTCGGCCCGTCCGCATCTTCTGGTCGTCCGCTCCGTGGTCGAAAAGCGCGTGGCCACCGGGACGCTCCCGACCTGCTCGCCTCCGCTTCGCTGCGGCTCGGGTGAGCCCGGACCTGCGTAGTGGGAGTGCAATGAGAACAGGGATGACATTGCGTTGCGGTTGTGCGATCCCCGAGCCGCAGCGAGGAACGAGTGGAGGCGAGCCGCGACGGAGTGAGCCCCCGTTTGGCAGTATCGCAGAGGCGCGAGCGGAGGCGCAGTGAAGTTAGGGATGACGTTGCCGTCGTGTGTTGCGGGGGTCGACGGGCCGACGATTCGGGAGTGGTGTGCGCGGATCGACGACGGTCCGTTCTCGTGCGTGGCGGTCGGGGAGCGGGTGGCGTATCCGAGTCACGATTTGATCTCGTCGCTTGCGTACGCCGCCGCGGCGACGCAACGAGTGCGGCTCGTGTCCACCATCGTGGTGCTGCCGAGCCACGACGCGGTTCGAGTGGCGAAGCAAGCCGCCACGATCGATGTGCTGTCCGAAGGGCGACTCACGCTCGGCGTGGGGGTGGGCGGCCGCGATCAGGACTACGCGGCCGTCGGCGCGTCGACGAGTACCCGGTTCGCGCGGCTCGACGCGCAGGTGGCGATCATGCGTGCGGTGTGGCGCGGCGAATCCGTCGTCGACGGCGTACCGCCGATCGGTCCGACCCCGGTGCAGCCGGGCGGTCCACCACTGTTGACTGCGGCCATGGGTCCGAAGTCACTGGCCCGCTCCGCGGTCTGGGCCGACGGCCTCTCGGGATTCGATCTCGCGCCCGACGTCGCTTCGGTGGCCCGAACCTTCGATGCGGTCCGTGATGCGTGGACCGATGCCGGCCGGACTGATCGACCGTGGCTGGCGACGTCGACCTGGTTCGCACTCGGCGACGGCGCCACCGACCGGCTCCTGGGCTACGCCCGGAACTACCTCAGTACGTTCGGTGATGCAGCCGCAAATGCCATGGCCGCGCTGTGCCGATTCCACGATCCTGGAGTGATTCGCGAGGTGGTCGCCGAACTCGAAGCGACCGGCTGCGACGAATTCGTCTTCGTACCCACCACGGACGATCCGACCGAACTCGATCGGTTGATCACAGCGCTGGGTTGACGCGCCGGTAGCGTCGGAACGTGCTGGCTGATCTCCTCGCGCATGAGGGTGTCCGTGAAACCTGCGAACTCCGCAGTCGGGTCGGGTTCATGGCGCTCCACGGCGGATCGTTGGAACGAGGAACCGCCGAGATTGCCCGTTTGGCGGCGAACGAATCAGGCGCGTCCTTGTACGCCGTCGAACAGCCCGAGGCCCTGCAATGGCATGTGCCGTCACACCTGTACGACCCGGCGGCCGCACCAAACCTGGAGGCCTTCCTCGAGCACGTCGACATGGTGATCTCGGTCCATGGGTACGGACGTGAGGGGTACTGGACTCGACTGCTCCTCGGTGGCGCCAACCGTGACTTCGCCCGTGCCGCGGCCGCGCGCATGCGCCCGCACCTCGAAGGGTTCGAGCTGATCGACGACGTCGAAGCGATCCCCCGGGAGCTCCGTGGTCTCCATCC
>JANLTQ010000374.1:0-4768 GCA_031363005.1 Acidimicrobiia bacterium
GCTTCACGCTGGGCGGCCGGGCCACGGACGTCCCGCTCGCAGACGGTTCGCTCGTGCGCCGCCGGGTCTCACGCGACGACTACGAAGGTGTTGCGCCGGCCACGTAGCCGGCGCGCCGGCGAACTGACCGAACGCCTGACCGCGGTCACTTGTTCGCGTCGCGGGTCAGGGCCGCGAGGGGTGCGAAGGCCTGAGCGCGGGCGTACAGCTTGTAGAGCCGCAGGCTGTCGGTGATCCCGCTGGAACAGGTCTTGTCGAAGAGGCGGTATGCAGCATCGTCGGAGAGTGCGGATTCTGCGGTCGCGGACCGTTGGGGGGTCAGTTGGTCCCGGAGGCTCCTGATCGTCACGCGTCGCTGGTCGACGGTCCCGTGGCGCCAGTCCGCGCAATCCGCGAACTGCGCCGTCGACCCCGCCCGTACGAGGCCGACCCCCGTGACCTTCTCGGTCTTGATCTTTGCGGCGACTGGCGCGCTGGATCCTGTGCCGCAGCCGGCCAACATCACCGCCCCGAGGACGAGCGCGACTCGGCGGGGGGTGGCGGTCATCGAGAGATCAGCGCGGCGACACGTTCCCGCAGCGCTTCGTTCTTGCGCGAGCCTTCGATCGAGTTGGCTGCGGCGGACCGTGTCGCGGCGGCAGTCGCAGCTTCTGCGCTGCCCGGACGCGCCGGCGTGCTCCACCAGTCGCAGTCGGTCGGGCCCGTGTCCTTGTCCGGCCCATTGGCGCAGTCGGCCAGATACACAAGCTTCGCGAGGTCGTCGTTGCCGACGCTGGTTGCGCAATCGGAGGGCAACACTTGTGGTGCTAGTCCTGGCAGTCGCCCGGCCTCTCCGGGACCGGTCACGCTGGACGCGCGCCCGTCGACTCCCGTGTTGTCGAACCAACAGTTCCCGGTGGTGACCCGGTCGAAGAACTCACCCCACCAGAAGTCGTTGCCGTTCGGCTTCTGCGGCCGCGCGTCGTCAGGGGCGTGGGAGTTGCCGAACAGCCCGACCGCGCTCGGGAAGCGGAATCCGTTCGGCGCCCGGCCGACGTGGTTGGAGAAGAACTGGTTGCCGCACGAGGTCGAGGCCCCGCTGACTGCCGCAGACGGACAGGAGACGCCGGGGAAGATGTCGCCTTCGGCACCGCCACCGCGAACGAACGCGTCCGGAACCGTGAACATCATCGTGCCGTCGCGCCAGTTGTCGAAGATCGAGTTGTGGTGCACCCGGGCATCGTTCATTCCGGCGTACAAGATGCCCGTCCCGACCGGCACGCCCACGAGGGGGTCGACGGGCGGGTTGTCGACGAACAGATTGAGGTTGTTGGAGTAGATGAGGTTGTGGTCGATCTCGGAGCTGTCGTTCGGGAAGCCTGGGTGTCCCGCGGCCGACAACGTGTCGCTGGAGATCCCGGTCATGTTGCCGTACACGTGGTTGTGCGTGATCCGCACCGCGTTCCCCATCGAACCCGAGTAACCCAGCGCCGATCCGTGCAGGTCGCAGTTGATGATCACCGTGTTCTTGCGCGGCGCATCCGGGTAGAAGCTCGTTGCTTGCGAGCCGGTCTCGGGGGCGGCACCCGGGTAGATCGCGGCGTCACCGGAACCGAACCCTTCGCAGTTCTGCACCCGGTTGTGATCCGACGTGAAGCTCAGGTGCCCGTAGTCCCGGTTCCAGAAGAACTTCGTGCGGTCGAGCAGTACGCCGTCGGCCTCTTCGTTGTAGAACCCGTGCTCGCGTGCTCCACGCACCAAGAAGTTGCGTCCGACGAAACCGTCGGCGCGATCCACCTTCAGCACCACATCTTTGGCGTACACGCCGGGCTTCGCCCGTGGGCTGGTGCCCTGGTAGTCCTTGCCGGCGTCCATGATGACGTCTTCGGGCTTTGCGCCGGTGCCCTCGATCTGCAGGTTGCACCGCACGCACGGGCCGAGTTCCTGCGCCGGGATTCCCTGCCGGTTCGAGCGCGGCATCGCGAGCGCATCACCGACGACGGCGCGGCCCTGCACGTAAATCAGGTTCTGGTCGTTCGGACACGTGACCTGATACTTGTAGCTGGGAGCGAGACTGCCGCTCGCGTCACGTTGCAACAGGCTGGGCGTGCAGGTCGGATCATTCGTCGGCTTGCTCCGTGACTGGGGCTCCTCGTAGACGCCCGGCATGATCAGGATGCGGTCGTTGTTCCCGGCGTCGAAGACGGCTGCCTGCACGGAGTCGTAGGCGCCGCGCTGCGCCAAGGCGCGGGTGATCTCGCGAAGATTGTTGGCCTCGAACCCTGAGAGACGCACCGTCGGCTGGCTCGGGCGCAGCTTGGAGCCCGTTGTCTTGGCCCTGCGGAGCGATGCGTTGAGCGCAGCCAGCGACTGGATCCCGTGGGCGCCCTTGCAGACGACCAAGATCTCGCCGGGTCCGGCGCCGCTGACCGCAGACTCGAGCGAGCGGGCCACCGGTACGCGACCCCCGGCTGCGGGCGTGACGGACGTATCCGGGGAAGGGTCCGGCCAGTACGACGGCCGCTCGAGGTGCGCGACCGCGGTGGCCGGGAATGCCAACACACCAACGGTCGTGACCATCACCCACGCCAACAGCCGTCCGCCCCGTGACCTCTTGAGCATGGTGCGCACCGCATCCTCCGTCGATCGATTGCGTGCCGCGACTCCGCGACCGGCCGAGACCGGGTGTCCGAAGTACCGAGTTAAGTCGGACCACGCGTTTTCCGTCAAGGAATCGGCCCTGGTGCGTTCAGGAGCTTGTCGAGGGTTCGGTTGAACCGCACGCGCTCGGGGTCACCGATGGGTGCGGCGAACGCGGCTTGGGCATCGACGACGGCCTCGATCGCCGCGTCTGTGACCCGCCGACCGTCAGCGGTGAGTGCGACCAGCGAGCCGCGTCGATCCGAGGGATCCGGACGACGCGAGATGAGCCCGGCACGCTCCAACCGATCGAGCCGGTTGGTCATGCCGCCCGGCGACACCATTGCGACGGCGGCGAGCGCGGTCGGCGCGAGCGTTGCCCCGCGACCGCCGCGCCGGAGCGCGGCGAGAACGTCGAACTCGCCGAGATTGAGGCCGTGCGGAGCGAGTGCCGCGTCCATGGCGGGCACCGCGCGGCTCATCAAGCGAGCCAAACGCAGGAAGGTTCCCATCACCGCAAAGTCGAGGTCGGGCCGCTCGCGGGACCAGCTGGTCAATGTGTCAGCTACCAGGTCATCGGAATCCATGTCGCCAGCATACTTCGAGATCAAATAGTTTGACATCAAAGTTTCGACGTCGTAGTATTCCGTCATGACTTCGACGACTACGCAGCCGATCATTCGCGTCTCCGACGTCGCGTTCCCGCGGTTCCAAGCTCCGGATCTCGACGTGATGGAGAAATTCCTCACTGCGTTCGGGATGGCGCGATCCGCCCGGACCGACACCGCGCTCTACATGCGCGGGACCGACGGAGACCACCACGTCCACGTGACGCATCTCGGTCCGCCGGCGTTCCTCGGACTCGCCTTCGATGCCACTCGCGAACAACTCGACACGCTCGCCGCCGCGACCAACACTCGGGTGGAGCCGCTCGACGAGCCGGGTGGGGGAACCGTCGTCCATCTCGAGGATCCCGACGGCCGGGTGGTCGACGTGATCGCGGATGTCGATCGTCTCGGAACGGTCATGCCGTCGGCCCACGCAACCATGAATACCGGCACGCAGCGGACTCGCGTCGACGTCCTCCAGCGCGTGCCGGCCGGCGCGTCGCAAGTGAAACGGTTCGGGCACTCCGCGCTCAAGACGACGTCGCTGAGCACGCTGGCAACGTGGTACTCGAAAACCCTTGGTCTGCTCACGTCGGATGACATCTTCATCACGAGTCCCGACGAACCGTTCGGTCGCTTCATGCGCTGCGACCGCGGCAGCCTGCCCGCCGATCACCACACGCTGCTCCTCATCGAGACCGGTGAGGTGAAGCTCGGTCATTGTGCGTGGGAAGTCGCCGACCTCGACGACCTGATGACCGGCCACGATCACCTCCTCGGCGCCTCGGCCCAGCCCTATTGGGGCATCGGCCGGCACGTGCTCGGTGGGCAGGTCTTCGACTACTGGAAGGACCCGATCGGCTTCACCGTGGAGCACTGGACCGACTCGGACCTCCTCACCGCAGGCGCGTCCGCCGGTTCGCATCCGATCTTCGACAACCTGAACCAGTGGGGACCCCCGCCGCCGCCGGACCTGGACTTCTGATGGATCTCGGCATTCGCGGACGCACCGCAATCGTCGCGGCGTCGAGCCGTGGCCTCGGCCGGGCGTGCGCAGCGTCACTCGCACGTGAAGGGGTCGACGTCGTAATCAACGGGCGTGATCGCGATCAACTCGAACGCACCGCAACCGAACTGCGCGCGGCGTCGGGCGTATCGGTGACGACGATCGCCGGAGACATCGCACTCGATGAAACTCGCGCCGCGCTCAGGAACGCGTGTGTTGCGCCCGACATCGTTGTCACCAACAACGGTGGACCGCCGCCCGGCCGGTTTCAAGACTGGACGCGCGACGACTGGATCGGCGCGGTCGACGCCAACATGCTCGCCGGGTTGTTCCTCATACGCGACGTGATCGACGGCATGGTCGCCCGTGAGTTCGGTCGGATCGTGAACATCACCTCCGCGATGGTGATGTCGCCCTTGAGCCCGATGGGCTTGAGCTCGGCTGCGCGCAGCGGGCTCACCTCGATGGCCAAGGGCCTCTCGCGGGACGTGGCGCATGCGAACGTGACGATCAACAACCTCTTGCCCGAACGCAT
>JANLTQ010000424.1:0-5950 GCA_031363005.1 Acidimicrobiia bacterium
ACGGCGAAGAACGACCAGCACTGGGCGTTCACGTGGAAGAACGGCAGCGAGATGAGGTAGCGGTCGTCGGGACCGAGGTCGATGTTGGTCGGGCCGGTCCGGCTCGCCCAGATTGCGTTGGCGTGGGTGTGGACCACGGCCTTCGGCCGACTCGTCGTCCCCGACGTGAACATGATGCCGAACGGCAGCATCGGCTCGATCGACCGGCCGTTCCACGCCTCGGACGATTCTGCGAAGAGGTCCACGAAGCGCTCCCCGATTTTCGAGGGTTCTGCAACCGGCTCGCCGCTGTTGTCTGCCGTCACCGCGATCCATAGCAGCGCCGGTGCGGCTTCGGCCACCATCGCGGCAAACTGCGGCTGGGTGATCGCGGCCACACACTGCGCCTTGCTCGCGAAGTATTCGAGCTCGCTCGTGACGGACTTCGTGTTCGTCGTGACCGCGACGGCCCCGACGGTGGCGCACGCCAACCAGGACAGCACCATCTCCGGACTGTTCTCGGAGTGGATGAGCACCTTGTCACCGCGCGTGATGCCGCGCCCGGCGAGTCCGGCGGCCAGCCGCTCGACGTCGGCGAGAAGTTCGCGGTACGTCCAGGTTCGAGCCTGCTGATCATCGCGGGGCTGCCACACGAGGGCCGGGTGCTCGGGGCGAGCCGCGGCCCAGTGGCCCAAGAGAAACGGGATGTCCTGTCCGTGCGTCTGAAATTCGACGAGCTGTTCTGCAGTTGCGTCCATCGCCCCATCCTGTCGCATTCCGCGCATCGCGCTCCGAGCCCGGGCGCCGGGTACAGCAGACTTCCGGCACGCAGGCCCCGCTGTGTAGCGTCCCGACGCACCGAGCACCGCGTTGTCACGATCGACCTGCACGTCACCGACTCGGACCGAATCTGAGGACGCATGAACCAGCTCGAGCGCACCCTTCCCCCGTTCTTACGCCGGCTCGGGACCGACGAGTGGCGGGCGCCCACTCGCGATGCGCGCAGCCGCCGATTGTGTTGGGAGGTGCGCGATGGCATCCGGCTCGTCGCCGAGGATCAGCGTCTCCCGGAGGCACTCGTGGCGACGACTCGACGCGGCACGGCGGTGGGCCTCCGCGCGCTGAACCGCGAGTGGGGCGCGGAGTTCTTCGAGGTTCCGGAGGACGCCGAACGCAGCGACGCCGGCGCCGATGCCGCCTTCGCACCCCTCGGCCCGGTCGTGGACGTTCAGACCCACTTCCTCGCGCCGCACTCGGCTGCCGCGCTCGGCCGCGACTTTCTGTTCAACCTGTACCACTCGGTGATGCCGGACTGGTGGAGCGAGATGGACGACATCGTCGCGTGGAGCTTCGCTGAATACGTGCGCAACATCTTCGTGGAGTCCGAGACCGCGGTCGCCGTGCTGACGTCCGGTCCGGGAGTGCTCGCGTCTCGCAACCTGTTCAACGACGAGATGGCCGCGGCCAAGATTCTCTTCGAAGGAGCCGGCGCACCGGGCCGGCTCCTCAATCACGCCGTGGTGCACGCCGACCTGGACGACGAGGTCGGGCGGATGACCGAGTGGCGGGACCAGTTCCATCCCGTCGGCTGGAAGGTGTACACGCCGGGCCGCACGACCCGGAAGGGCTGGATCAACGGTTGGATGCTCGATGACGAGCAGTACGGCGTGCCGTTCCTCGAACGAGTTCGAGACGTCGACGTCAAGCTCGTCTGCGCGCACAAGGGGATCAGCTACCTGTCCGACAACGGATCGCCCCGAGACGTCGGGCCGTCGGCCGCGGCGTTCCCGGATATCGACTTCGTGATCTACCACTCGGGGTACGAGCTGCCGTTCCAAGGCGCCGCGCCCGAAGGCGCGTACCGTGCGCACGATCCGCAGGGCATCGACCGGTTGCTCGCGTCGCTCGACGACGCCGAGGTCCCGGCCGGCGCGAACGTCTACGCCGAACTCGGCTCGACGTGGTTCTGTCTCGTGAGCCGGCCGGTAGAAGCTGCGCACGTCCTCGGGAAGCTGATCCGACGGATGGGTGAGGGCAACGTGGTGTGGGGCACCGACAGCATCTGGTTCGGATCGCCCCAACCGATCATCGACGCGTTTCGTACGTTTCAGATCCCACCGGCGATGTGCGAGGAGTTCGGGTACGCGCCGATCACCGACGCGGTGCGCGCCAAGATCCTCGGCGAGAACGCCGCGCGCGTCTACGCCATCGACCTCGAGGCGGCCGCGGCGCAGAAGTCTCATCACGATGCAACGTGGGCCGTGGAGCTCGCGGACCGCTACCAGCACGGGCTAGTGAGCGCGTTTCGATAGGCGGTCGGGACGGCCCCTAGAGCGCGTGCGCTGCAAGCACTACCGTCACCGAGGTCGCAACCGAAGACCACGTTCGCGAACACGCTGGGGAGCGTTGCCGGACCACGCGAAGTTGGTTGATCGATCCGTGAAGGGATCACCATGAAGCGCACGGCAGCATTGATTGCGTGTGTCGCACTGGGGGCGGCCGCCTGCAATCGCAGCGACGCACCCAAGACCACCACCAAAGCCACGGGAACCAGCGCCACCTCGGTCGACGGTTCGAAGGGCGGAGCGGGGACCTTCGGTGACCTGACCAACGTGTGCCAGGGCGGATCGCCGTCGGGTGCGCCGGCGGCGGGTGTCACCGCGGACTCCATTCGAATCGCAACCTTCTCCGATGCCGGCTTCGTCGGTCGGCCAGGCCTGAACCAAGAGTTCTTCGACACCGCCGAAGTCTTCTCCAAGTGGTGCAATGACCACGGCGGGATCAACGGCCGCACAATCGTGGTCGACACGCGCGACGCCGCATTGTTCAACACTCAAGCCCGCATGGTCGAAGCGTGCGCGGACGACTTCGCGATGGTCGGCGGAGGTGCAACCTTCGACGCCGACGGCGTGGAGACGCGCCTGAAGTGTCTGTTGCCCGACATCGCCGGCTTCGTCGCGTCGGCCAAAGCGCGCGGCGCGGATCTCCTCGTACAACCCGAACCGAACGCGCTGACCAGTCTCCAAGTGGGCAATCTCCGGTACCTCGGAAAGCGGTTTCCGGACGCCACCGCGCACATCGGCGTCCTCACGGGCGACATTCCGTTGACGAAAGAGGTCGGCGACCAGAACGCGGCGGCGGCCAAAGCGTTCGGGTGGAAGGTGGTGTCCGAAAACGTCTACCCGCCAGTTGGCGTCACCGATTGGACGCCCTACGCCCAAGCGATCAAACAAGCCGGCATCAAGGGACTCATCTATATCGGCGAACCCGAGAACCTCGGCAAGCTGATCGTCGCCTTGAACGACATCGGCTACCCGCTCGACTTCATCCGGGCCGACGCCAACCACTACGACGCCAAACTCGTCGATACTGCGTCGGCCGCGCTCGCCAATGCCCCGGTGTACATCCAGCTGAACATCGCACCGTTCGAACAGGCGGCGAAGTCGAGCGCGATCGGGCAATACCTCGCGGCGTTCCAGCAGTACAAGCCCGACGGGAAGAGTCACACCTACCTCGGCGTCAACGCGTGGTCGGCGTGGTTACTCTTCGCCAACGCCGCGAGCAGTTGTGGCAACAACCTCACTCGCACGTGCTTCTACAACGCAGCCAAGAAGATCGATCGCTGGACCGGCGGTGGACTGCACTCGGTAACCAATCCCGGCGCCGGGACATCGAGCCAATGCTTTGCAACCCTCAAGGCGACACCCAAGGGCTTCACCCTCGTGACCGACACCCAGGCGAACCAGGGCATCTACAACTGCGGGCCGAAGAACCTCTTTACGCTCACGGACAACGTCGGCGCCGAGACGACCCTCGCCGACGTCGGGCAGAACATCAAGAACCTGAAGTGACGCCGGCGCCGCGCTGGTAGGTGACGGGGAGGTGCTTCGGTCCGGAGATGAACGTGGACGGGAGCCATACCGTCGTACCCGCCGGGCGAAGGTCGTCGAGCCGGGTCAGAAGCTCGCGCAGGATGGCGTGGATCTCCACGCGTGCGATGTGCGCGCCCAGACAGAAGTGCGGACCGCCGCCGCCGAACGCGATGTGGTCGTTGGGAGTACGGGCGAGGTCCAGTACATCCGCGGTCGGTCCGAACGCATCGGGATCTCGGTTGGCGGATCCGTAGTACATGACCACCTTCTGGCCCGACGCGATCGGGACACCCCGGAGCTCGGTGTCCCGTTGTGCGGTACGGCGCATGTAGACGACGGGACTCACCCAGCGCAGCAACTCCTCGACGGCGGGCGCCAATCGCGCGTCGAGATCATCGGTGAGCCAGGCGAGTTGCTCGGGATGCGCGAAAAGGGTGTCCATGCCGCCGGCCACCAGGTTGCGAGTGGTGTCACCGCCGGCATCGATCAGCAAGAGAAAGAAGAGGTTGAAATCGATGAGGTCCAGTTCCTCGCCGTTGACCGTCGCGTGCGCGATGAGACTGGCGAGATCGTCCGTGGGCGCGGCGCGGCGAGCCTCCCAGACGGCGTTCGCGTAGTTGAACATTTCGATGATCGCGTGCATCGCCGCACCGGGTGCCTGGCTCTCGGGCGCGGCGTGGATCGCCTCCGTGAGCGAATAGAGCGCAACACCGTCCTCGTGTGGGATTCCGAACATGTCGGCGATCACGTACGACGGCATGAGTCCGGCGACGTCGGTGACGAGATCGCACCGGCCCGCGCCCGCCACCTGATCGATGATGCGAGTGGCGAGTGTCTCGATCCGCGGCCGCATCGCCTGGGCGACCTTCGGGATGAACTCTCGAGCGACGACCTTGCGGAGTGCCGAGTGCCGCGGCGGATCCGTCATCAACATCATCTGGTGATCGCCGAGATCCATGTCATCGTCGGGGATCATGACGCTCGGCGTCGACGAGAACGTTGCCGGGTCACGCCCCACCGCTCGAACATCGGCGTGCCGGGTGACTGCCCAGAAGCCGGTCCCTTCGGGTTCCGGATGCCAGTGGACCGGGTCGTGCTCACGCAACCACGAGAACTGCTCGTGGGGTTGTCCGTGGGCGAACGAGTTCGGCGACAGGAGATCGATATCCATGAGGTGGAGTCTGACCGCTCGACGAAGACGGAGGACCGACTCATCCACCAACTTTGCGTCTTCCCCCTCTGCGTGGTCGGGCTGGCAGACTGCGACGGTGAATGCAGCCGAAGGCTCGGAAGCCACCGCGCTGCAAGGCAAGCCGCGTTGGCGTGGAGTGACGCACCAGGCGGCCGCGTTCGGCTTCCCGGTACTCGGCGTGATCCTCGTCGCCATCGCTCACACGACGGCCGCGCGCTGGGCGGCAGTTGTGTACACCGCTGGCGTCGCCGCGATGTATGCCGCGAGCGCGTGTTACCACCGGGGCCGATGGAGCCCATCGGTCCGACAGCGGCTCCGGCGGCTCGACCACTCGATGATCTTGGTTGGCATCGCCGCGACCTACACCCCGATCGCGGTCGTGGGACTCGACGAGCGCAGCGCTCGCATTCTGCTCGGCGTCGTGTGGCCCCTCGCGGTGGCCGGAATCGTCGTGCAGATGGTGTGGCTCAACGCGCCGCGCTGGCTCGTCGCGGGCGTCTACGTCGTCGTCGGTTGGACCGCTTTGGCGTTCATTCCAGTGCTGTGGAACCAGCTCGGCGTGGTCACGTTCTCGCTCGTCGTCAGTGGTGGTGTCGTGTATTCCATCGGTGCACGCGTCTACTCGGCGCGCCGGCCCGATCCGATGCCCACGGTGTTCGGCTACCACGAGGTGTTTCACGCCCTCGTCATCGCGGCGGGCGTGATCTTCTACGTCGCGATCGCACGCGTGATCGTCACGGGGGGCTGACGCGTCCCTGCGGGCCCGACCGCGGTCCGCGCTCAGGTGCGGACGGGGTACCGGCCGGTGCGAGCATGGAACGGGCCTTTGATCTCATAGGTGATCCCGAGACCCGGCCCGCGATCGGTACCTCGTTGTGACGAGACGTACATGCGGTCCCCCCGCGCA